>CANHMN010000186.1 GCA_947461645.1 Chitinophagaceae bacterium
GGATTGAGAATGGGATTTATTTTCACCAAAAACAAAGATTTTAATTCAGAATTGAACATAAGATTACTTTATGAGTTTAATGCTGTGGCCTCACCTTCTCAAATGATTATTGAAAAAGTGATATCCACCGAAGAGGGTAGGAAGGCACTGAATATATTTAGAACAATCACCACTGACAATATTAAAATGAACATTCAATATTTAAGTGATCATCAATTATTGGTGGATGATATTTATCAAGGTCAACAGCCTATGGGCATTTTTGCCATCATCAATAAATCAGAAGATTATTTGTTTCAACATAAAATAGGTGCTGTTGGTTTGGATAAATTTGTTTATCATGACAAAGACGCCTGGTCTTCTTTTGCAAGAATTTGCGTATCAGTAGAGCACGAGTTATTCAAAAATTTCATTTCCAGAATTGTGTAGTTAGCCTTGTGTAGTTTTTGCTTTTCTAAGCATCAAACATGAAATCCAACTTTACCAGTTAAGTTGTAAGATCTAAAATAAATGTCTATTTGTAGATCAATTTTTCTTCATTTAGTCAGTAATAAATAAAGCCTCAAAGTATCTTTGAGGCTTTATTGGTTTTATAATTTGACTTTCATTCAAACTTCAGTTACTTATTAAAAAGCTTTACAGGCCTGCTTTCTACCAATTTCTTATAATTGCTCCAGCTAGTTGATAAAAATGAATTTATCTTTTCAATGGCCTGTTGAATATAAGTTTCAGCGTCTGCAACCAACTTTTCTTCTTGTGGACCCGGCATTACATTTTTGTTTCTGATATTTTCCTGAGCTTCATAGTATACACTTAAAACAGTAGTTTGATCAACCTGCCCGTAACCTTGTTTTTCCTGTTCTTTTCCTTTGATAAACTCCCGGATGGTTTTAATTTCTTTTTCTATGCTTTTCGTTTGCTTATTGATGCTGTCTACTTCATTACCTTTTTCATCTTTCAAAAGTGCATTCACTTTGGCAATGGCATCTTCTACATCTGTAAGTTTGTCCATTGCATTGTTGAGTGAATCTGAACTTTTCAGAAGTCTATCAGTCATCAATTTTTGTGATTTTTTTATTGCTGTTCTGTCTTCAAATCTTGGATCATCTTTTACGGTAACAACTGTACTGTCTTTTACTTCACCCAGTGCAATAACAATTTTATATTTTCCTGGTAAAACCTTTGCTCCTCCTGGTTCTGGTGCATTTTCTTTTGGCTTTGCGCTTCCAATTTGGCGGCGACCTTTTTCCTCCATATTCCAAATCTTACGATTAAAACCACTATCTACTTTCCATTTCAAGTTTCTGATCAACGAATCTTTTTCGTCATAAATGTTGACTGTAACACTATCGCTGATTGGTTTTTTAGCTTCTTCTTTATTGTCTTTTTTGTCTGTAACTTCTTTTTCGCTTTTATCTTTTTTAGGGAATTCCTTTATAAAGAAGGAAACCGGCAAACCTGATTTTCTGTTTTCTGCATCCCATACACCCCATGTGCTCCACTGATAGCCAGGTGTATTTTTATAACTGGCCTGAATACCTGTAGGAGCATTAAATACGGTAAGCTTATTTTCAATCATACCTTTTGCAGCAGCGAGTTTTCGTAATGGTCTAATATCATCCAGAATCCATAAGCTTCTTCCAAATGTTGCGATACATAAATCGGCTTCTCGTTCCTGTATGGCCAGGTCGAAAGTTGATACGCTTGGATATCCATTTTTAAATTGTTGAAAATGGTCTCCATTATCAAAACTGAGCCATAATCCTTGTTCTGTTCCCACGAAAATCAAATTGGGTTCTACAGGATCTTGAATTATGCAAAGAGCATAACCATTTACTTTTTTCTCATCTACGATTTTTGTCCAGGTTTTACCATAATCTAATGTTCTGAAAATATAAGGTTTAAAATCTCCTCTTCTGTAATCATTCATAACCACAAATGCTTCCGCAGCGTTGTATCTGCTTGCACGAATTTGGGGAATCCAAATTCCTTTTGCTATCCCTTTGATATTTAAAGCAACATTGGTCCATGTTTTGCCACCATCTTTGGTTAACTCAATATTGCCGTCATCTGTACTTACCCACATCAGGTCTTTTTGTAAAGTACTTGGTTCAATACACAGAATCGTACAATGGTTTTCAGCACCTGTGATGTCTACACTCAATCCTCCATTTTTAGTTTGGTCTATTTGCGAAGAGTCATTGTTGGTTAAATCCGGACTAATGGTTTCCCAGCTCACACCTTTGTTGGTGCTTTTATGTACAAACTGGCTTCCGAAGTAAATTGTTTTTTTATCAAATGGATCTTGTGCTATAGCACTGTTCCAGTTAAATCGCAAACGGATTTTTTTGTCGAGCTGAGGTGGTTTTATTCCCCATGTTTCGCCTGTTGAAACATTTGTTCTAACAAGACTGCCTTCCTGGCTCATGGTATATACCCAATCTTGTTCTTCAGGATCCGGCATGACATCAAATCCGTCTCCTCCGTATAAACTTTCCCAATAGAAATTTCTTATTCCACCGTCAATCCAGGTATAAGCGGGTCCGCGCCAGCTTCCATTGTCTTGCATTCCACCCATTACATTATAGGGAGTTTGATCATCCACATTAATGTGGTAAAACTGACCAACGGGAAGCTTTTCATCAAACATCCATGTTTTCCCTTTGTCTCTTGTAATGCCAATGCCTCCGTCATTTCCATCAATGATGAAATTCGGATCGTTGGGGTTGATCCAAAAAGCATGGTGATCGGGGTGTATGCCTCTGTAGGGTATGATTGTTTTAAAAGTTCTACCTCCGTCTTCACTCATAGATACAACCTGATTGATCATCCACAATCTGTTGTCATTTTTTGGATCGCAAATAATGTCCTGAAAGTAGAATGGACGATTCGTTACCACTTCTTTTTCACTATTTACCAATTCCCAGTTGTACCCTCCATCATCACTTCTGTAGAGTCCATTTTTCTTGGCTTCAATTAGCGCGTAAACTCTGTTGGGATTTGTTTTACAAATGGTAACACCTATTCTGCCGTAATCTCCTTCAGGAAGGCCATTTTCTTTACCAAGCTTGATGAAGTTTTTTCCGCCGTCTACGGTCATGTAAAAGCCACTTCCTTTTCCGCCGCTCATAAAGCTGTAGGGCGTTCTGTAATGCTGCCACATGGCTACAAATAGTTTGTTGGAATTTGTAGCATCCATTGTCATATCACATACACCGCTGGTGTCGTTTGTAGATAGAATATGTTGCCAGGTTTCACCTCCATCAGTTGTTTTATACAATCCTTTGTCTTTGTATTGCGCATAGGGGTTACCGATAGCGCCAACATAAACGGTATTGGGATTATTGGGGTCAATGATGATTCGATGAATATTGTGGGTTTCTTTCAAGCCCATACACTTGAAAGTTCTGCCGCCATCCAGTGTTTTGTATATACCCGCGCCGATGTTGATTGAATTTCTGGGATTGCCTTCGCCAGTACCTACCCATGCAATTTGAGGATTGCTTTGCTGTATTGCAATTGAACCAATGTTTTGAATGGGTTGTTCATCAAAAAGCGGAGTCCAGCTTACACCACCATTTTCTGTTTTCCAAACACCGCCACTAGCAGCGCCAAGCCAAATGATATTGGTGTTTTTTTCAACAACATCAATGGCTGTAATTCTGCCGCTCATGCTAGCCGGACCAATATTTCTAGGTTTGAGGTTTTTAA
>CANHMN010000187.1 GCA_947461645.1 Chitinophagaceae bacterium
AAGCTAAGAAATGATGCAACAGCGGTGATTTGTTTGAGCTCTACCAATCAAAATGCGGTTCAATCTATTAGAAGAAAATATGCTGAACTGTCTGAAAATAAAATAGACAATCCTGTTGTATTGATTTGTGACAGTAGCCATCTAACTACAGAAGAGTCATTGATACATTATGCTGTGGAGACAGGGGCCCTGTTAATCGATGGTTTGGGAGATGGTATTTGCCTCGGCTATCATTATTCCGATAATAAAACTGAAACACCTTATTCTTTGTTGAATAATGTTGCCTTCGGAATATTACAGGCAACCAGAACAAGAATTTCTAAAACAGAATACATCAGTTGCCCCAGTTGCGGCAGAACGCTTTTTGATTTACAAGAAACTACTGCTAAAATACGTGCGGTCACCAATCATTTGAAAGGCGTTAAAATTGCCATCATGGGTTGTATTGTAAACGGCCCAGGTGAAATGGCTGATGCGGATTTCGGCTATGTAGGCAGTGGTGTAGGTAAAATCACTTTGTACAAAGGCAAAGAAATTGTCAAAAGAAACATCAACAGTGAAGTTGCCGTAGATGAATTGATTGAGCTGCTCAAAGAAAATGATGCTTGGGTGGATCCTGTAAATTGATTTCTTTTTTCTTAATCGCATTACCATGAAAACAGACTTCCTCGTTATTGGTTCCGGAATTGCCGGACTAACTTACGCGTTGAAGGTTGCAAATGCTTGTCCGAAGAAAAAAGTAACCATCATCAGCAAAACATCTATCGACGAAACAAATACCAAATATGCTCAAGGGGGTGTGGCTGGAGTGATGAGATTTGGAGAGGATAGTTTTTCTAAACATATAGAGGATACGCTCGCAGCCGGTGACGGACTTTGCAATCCTGCCATTGTTGAAATTGTAGTGAATGAAGGTGTAGATAGAATCCAGGAAATGATTGCGTGGGGAGCAAGGTTTGATAAAGATGCTTTTGGGGAATTTAAACTGGGAAAAGAAGGCGGTCACAGCGAAAACAGGATATTGCATCATAAAGACATCACAGGCAAAGAAATAGAACGAGCTTTGCTGGAAGCTGTTAAGCAATGCTCGAACATTGAATTGATCACGCATTGCTTTGTGCTTGACCTAATTACCCAGCACCATTGCGGCTATTTGGTTACCAAATCTACACCCGACATCACCTGCTATGGTGTTTACGTACTGAATCTCACCAACAATAAAATTGAAAAAATTGTTTCCGCCATCACCATGCTTGCAACCGGAGGAATTGGACAGGTATACAGAACCACCACCAATCCTTCCATTGCTACAGGCGACGGTATTGCAATGGTTTATCGTGCAAAAGGAAGAATTGAAAACATGGAGTTTGTTCAGTTTCATCCTACTGCATTATTTGAAAACAGCAGTAAAGGACATTCCTTTTTAATAACCGAGGCAGTTCGTGGCGAAGGTGCTGTATTGCGGAACAAGAGTGGTGATGCTTTTATGGAAAAATACGACAACAGAAAAGACCTTGCCCCTAGAGATATTGTAGCGCGTGCAATAGACAGTGAAATGAAAATAAACGGAACCGAGTTCGTCTATCTTGATTGTACCAACATATCTGCAACGGATTTTAAAGAGCATTTCCCTACTATTCTTGCCAAGTGCGAGAGCATTGGCATTCATCCTTCAAAAGACTATATTCCTGTTTCGCCTGCAGCCCACTACAGTTGCGGTGGAGTTAAAACGGATGAGTGGGGAAGAACATCAATAAGAAATCTTTTTGCTTCTGGCGAATGCGCAAGTACAGGATTGCATGGCGCGAACAGGTTGGCCAGCAATTCATTATTGGAGGCGATGGTTTTTGCACATCGTTCGTTTGAGGAATCAGTAAAGCAAATTGATACCATCAGTATTGTTGATAACGTTCCCGATTGGAATGCAGAAGGAACCACCGCTCCTGATGAGATGATTCTGATAACACAGAGTTTGAAAGAATTGAAGCAAGTAATGAGTGATTATGTCGGGATATTCAGAAACAACCATAGGTTACAAAGAGCCAATAAAAGACTTGATTTGCTTCATGAGGAAACCGAATCGCTTTACGACAAAACTGAAGTGTCGCCGCAACTTTGCGAGTTGAGAAACATGATTACAGTAGCTTACCTCATTGTAAAGAGTGCCGAATTCAGAAAAGAAAGTCGTGGATTGCATTACAACACCGATTACAATCAACAGGCTTCTATACTTCAAAATACCATTTTATAATTTAACAACCCGGCAAAAAGGATTTTTGAAATTATCTTTGTCGCAAATTCATACATGTATCAGCTGATTTACGGAATACTTTATTTTTTTTCATGTTTGCCTTTGTTTGTCTTATACAGATTAAGCGATTGCTGTCATTTTATTTTATGTTACGTTGTCCGTTACAGAAGAGAAGTGGTGTTGAATAATCTTGCCATAGCTTTTCCCGACAAAACTGAAAAAGAAAGAAAAAAAATTGCCGTTGACTTTTATCGAAACCTGACAGATACTTTTTTTGAGACCATAAAATTGTTAAGCATATCAGACAAGCGATTGCATAAGATGGCTGAGATAGAATTGTCTGACGTTATAGAAATTTCCAAAAGAGGAAAATCAATTCAGTTTCATGCGGGTCACCAATTCAATTGGGAGTTTGCGAATTTGTTGTTGGCCGAGCAAATGCCAATACCCTTCATAGGTGTTTATAAAAAAATAAGCAATAAGTATTTTGATAGACTGTTTTTTGAACTAAGGTCGAAGAAAGGTTCGGTACTTGTTGCTACAAATGAATTTAGAAACAGGATGCATCAGCTCCTGGCCAAACAATACAGCATTGGTTTGGCTGCGGACCAAAACCCTGGCAATCCCCATCAGGCTTATTGGTGCAATTTTTTTGGAAAGCCTGTGCCATTTGTAACAGGCCCTGATAAGTCTGCAAAAAGAAACAAAACGGCTGTTGTTTTTTTAAAGCTGATAAAACTTCAAAGAGGAAAATACAAGTTTACCCCAGGTTTAATTATTGAAGACACTTCTAGTTTAAAAGAGGGCGAATTAACATTGATGTACAGAGATTTCCTGGAGACAACCATTAAAGAACATCCCGATAATTATTTGTGGAGTCACCGAAGATGGAGATGGGAGTATCGAGAGGAATTTGCATCCAAAAGGATTGAAGCGTAACGCTGTCAATACTAGTTGAGCACACTTGCCTCTTTCACAACTTTAGCCTTCTCCTGTTTTTTAATTTCACCCCAACCACCCAGTATATTTCTGAGGTTATTTACGCCTTGTCTTTTTAACAATGAAGCTGCAATAACACTTCTGTATCCACCAGCACAGTGAATGTAAAGATTTTGGTTGTCTTCAAATTGTGCAAGCTGAACGAGGTCTGTCATTTCATGAAGGGGAAGGTTCATGGCATTTTCCAGATGTCCATCTGCAAATTCAGTATCCTTTCTCACATCAACAACCAAGAGGTTGCTGTCGTGAGGAATATCCATCATAAGTTCGTCTGCATCTACATCAATAATCATATCAATTGACTCGCCAGCTTTTTGCCAGGCATCAAAACCGCCATCCAAACAACCGATCATTTTATCGAAACCTACTCTTGCCAATCTAACAACAGACTCTTCTTCTTTTCCTTCATCCGTAACCAACAAAATTGGTTTATCAAAAGACAAAAGATTGCCCGCCCA
>CANHMN010000188.1 GCA_947461645.1 Chitinophagaceae bacterium
CAAATGCTAATGCCTTCTTGTCTTCTTGTATACACATCGCGTGCATTTTCAATAGCCATTTGTGCATCAGCTGCGCGAAGACTACCGGCATGCTTATGATCAAGGCCCTGTTTGCTTCTGATGAAAACTTCCCAAAGCGGCCACGCGGCTTCGTTAGATGATTTGATAACTGAAGAACCACCTGTATTTTCTTCGGGGATGTCTCCGTAATAGTATTTTCTGATTTGAATATTCATGATGGATGAATTGTTTGTTGAGAAAAAATGTTCTACGCGACTTTTACTTTTTTGCGGTCTGCTCTTTTTTGAGCATAAGCGAGAGCAGCTGCTCTAACCCATGCACCTTCATCGTGTGCTATATTTCTGGCAGCTAATCTTTGTTTATTGCATGGACCATTACCTTTAACCACATTCCAAAATTCTTCCCAATTGATTTCTCCGAAATCATAGTGTTTTCTTTCTTCGTTCCATTTTAAGTCTGTGTCGGGAAGCGTCATGCCCAAAAGTTTGATTTGTTCGGCAATCATATCAACAAATTGCTGGCGCAACTCATCGTTGGTTTTTCTTTTGATTTTCCATTTGATACTTTGATCGCTGTTGGTGCTCTCGCTGTCTTTTGGACCAAACATCATCAAACTTGGCCACCACCAACGGTTGATGGCATCCTGACACATCGCGCGTTGTTCGGGAGTGCCTTTGCTTAATACCAATAAGGTTTCAAAACCCTGGCGTTGATGAAAGCTTTCTTCTTTACAAATTCTCACCATCGCTCGAGCGTATGGACCATATGATGTTCTGCAAAGCATAACCTGATTTAATATCGCAGCTCCATCCACAAGCCAACCTACAGCTCCCATATCAGCCCATGTTAAAGTAGGATAATTAAAGATGGAAGAATATTTTGCTTTACCGGAATGTAAGTCCTCAATCATCTGATCTCTGCTGGTTCCCAATGTTTCCGCGGCAGAATACAGGTATAAACCGTGTCCGGCTTCATCTTGAACTTTCGCAATAAGAATCGCTTTTCTTTTGAGTGAAGGAGCACGCGAAATCCAGTTGCCTTCGGGCAACATGCCAACAATTTCACTGTGAGCGTGTTGACTGATTTGGCGAAGGTTCGTTTTTCTGTAGGCCTCCGGCATCCAATCTTTCGGTTCTATTTTGATTTCACGATCTATTTTATCTTGAAAAGACTTTTCCAAATCATGTACATTCATAACAGATAATTTTATCCAAATGTAAAATAATTTGTATAAAAAAACTAACAATTGTTAGTTTTTGTTTGGGTTTTTGGTTGATAAAACACTCCCATCATGATGAAAACAACAGATACACTAAGCCTGAATACTGTTATTTACAGTATAGATCAACAACAAAATTATACCACAGAAAAAGGGATGATTATCTGGGTCAATTCAAACCCAATAAAGGGTTGAAATGAGGGGCCATGACCCTTTCTCGCTTGGAAGACCCGAATAATGTACATATATTTGTACATAAAAAAGTACAAAATGCTCACAACAACACTTTCTGACTTTAGAAAAGACATCAAGAGTTACCTCGATAAAGTAACCCAAAGTTTCGAAACGCTCATTATTAATCGGGGTAAAGACACCGGAGTGGTTGTTATTTCTTTAGAGGAATACAATTCATTAAAAAACACTCAACACGAATTGTCTTCTCGTATCAATCAGCAGCGATTAGATGAATCTATTGAAGCATTAAAGTCAGGCAAAAAATCAATCAAGAAATTGGATGACAAATAAAATGCTCACAAGAGCTGACTCCAACCAATCGGTAGGACAGTAAGGGCATAATAGCTAACTATAAAGTAAAATAAAAGCGCGCAAATGAAATTTGTGTTTACTGAACTATCCTGGGAGGATTATTTATACTGGCAAAAAAATGATAAACAAAAACTGAAGCGAATCAATGACTTGCTAAAAGACATTTCTCGTAATCCTTACGAAGGTATTGGAAAGCCTGAACCATTGAAATTTAACTACGCTGGTTTCTGGTCTAGAAGAATTGACGAAGAACATCGATTGATCTACAGGATTGTTGAAGATGAGATTCAAATTGCTAAATGCAGATTTCATTATAATTAAAGGGATAAAAGCTGCATCTATTATAAATAGGGGGAGTAGCTTACAAAGTGCTCTGAATCAATTTGCAGTTGAGGCCAAAACAAGAATTCTATGAAGTGTAACTATATTTCATAAAGGGATATTACAGAGAAAGAAAATGTTTTTGGCTTAATTCAAAAAAATTACTGGCGCTGGAATATTAAATACGTACTTCATCTTTCCAAATTCAATTGCCATCTTCATTAGCACTGGCAAATAAATGTATGATAACCCATCGCAGTTCGGAGGAAAAGAACTTACGGAAAGGCATTTGGCTTATCTTTATGAGTATAAAAATCCAAAAATGAAATTGGGAAAGTTGTATTTATACCTTTTGGCAACTGTAATGATGCTTGTACTTTCCTGCAAGAAAAAAACGCCTTCGGATGGCATCAATGGAAACCCCAACGATTCAAATTACAACCAACCGGTTGATACTACTCATTTTTTTGAATACAATATTTTGCCCTCGGCGACAGATGTTGCCATTAATTCTTACAATACAGCGCATCAGGTGATGATCGATACCAGTGTAGCACCAAAAAACAAATTGTTTGTATTCCTACCCGGCACAACGGGAACACCTTATTACTACAGGCTAGTTTTAAAAAAAGCTGCCGATATGGGCTATCATGCTATTGGATTGATGTATCCTAATGGAAGTGATTTGTACACCGCTGCTGCTTCCAATCCAGATCTCACTGCATTTGGCAGGGGTAGAAAAGAAATTTTTGAGGGTACAGATGAAATTACCGGTGTAAACGTGAATCCTTCTAATAGTATCAAAAATAGACTCTATAAATTGCTGGTTTATTTGAATGCTCAATATCCAAACCAGCATTGGGCGCAATATCTGCAATCCAGTAATATTGATTGGAGTAAATGTGTATTGTCGGGCCATTCGCAGGGCGGTGGACATGCATTTTACATAGCCAAACAGGTGGAGGTTTCAAGAGCCATTAGTTTTTCTTCGATAGACTGGAATTCTTTACTCAACCAAAGTGCTTCTTGGGTAACAGATGCCGGTGCAACGCCCATAAGTGCATTTTATTCCTTTAATGGCATTCGCGATCAGGTATTCAATATTGCCAACGTCAATACACAGCTTTCGCAGATGGGTTTGCAAGGACCACCGGCAAGCATTGATTTGATGCAACCACCATATAACAGCATGCATCGGCTTATCACCAATGCCAATGCAGCCGTTCCTACTTCCGTACCGAATGTTTTTCCCGACCACAACATTACTTGTTTGGATGATTTTGTGCCGAAAGACAACACCGGCATAGTGCTTCCTCTTTTTGACAAAGCCTGGGAATATTTATTGGGTTATTAAAAAGAAGGATTAGTGTTTTTCTCGTTTTTTTTGGCTTTTAATCTCCGCGGAATACAGGGTAAAACCTAGTGGGTTTTATCTAGCTTTACGTAGCCATACTTAGTGTGCGCAAGTGTATCAACCGAATTTCAAAACAAGTTTACTTCAATTGTTTGACGGGAAAGTGTACTTGGGTAGTTTTACATCAGCAAGCAAGCAAACAACAATCATAAATCCTAAGAAATACCAATA
>CANHMN010000189.1 GCA_947461645.1 Chitinophagaceae bacterium
AGTGTCTGATATGCTGAATCTTACAAACATATCTTCTTTGTACCAGTTTTCTTTTCTGGTTTTTTTAATTACTTCAGCATGTTCCATTTGTTTGTAGGCAAAAGCTTTCATCTGGTCCATAGAACTCCAAACACTAAAAGTAGCTTGTTTAAGCCAGGGCACTTCGCCGATTCCAACAGAAAAAAGATAGCCGTCGGCTGATTTCATGTTTTTTGCTACTGGGGCAACATTTTTCCAAAAGGAAAGCAGTTTGCTTGGTCTGATGGTTGCCCTGGTTAGCGTGGCTGTCATTCCTTTGTGGTCTGATTGGTGGGCCAATTCGCCAAAAACATTTTTGCCATCCCAATATCCGTGGCCTGCAATAGGCTCGAGCAACAGGCTGAATTGTTCTTTCGCGAAAAGGGTAAACCACGAATGCATAAATTTCCCAAAATAAAGGTTATTGGCTTTTTGGGGTTCGTGTCCATTTTTGTAAACAACAAGAATGGCCCATGTTTTAATGTCTGGTTTGATGTCAAATGTGCCATTTAACCCAGTACCCATTAATTTGTAGAAGCTGATTTTTCGGTTGAAATATAGCGGTAGCCTGAACAATGCCATGGATAGCCAACCAAAAGGAATGGCAGCATTTTTGTATCGTATGATGCTGAGTGCTGCTGTCATGTTGCTTTCATTTGAAAAGAAACAAAAAGCTCCATCTTAAAAAGATGGAGCAGATATGAAAGTAAGTAATATTTATTTAGAATTGCTCAAGCTTGCTGAAAAAGAACGCGCCTTCAATAGCAGCATTCTCGTCGCTGTCGCTTCCGTGAACTGCATTTTCACCAATTGATGTTGCATATTTTTTACGGATGGTACCATCCTCCGCATTTGCAGGATTGGTAGCGCCGATAAGTTTGCGAAAATCTTCAACTGCATTATCTTTTTCCAGAATGGCAGCTGTGATTGGTCCGCGGCTCATGAATTCTACCAGCTCACCGTAGAAAGGTCTTTCTTTGTGAACGGCATAAAATTCACCGGCTTTTTGAGGGCTCAAGTGTGTCATTTTCATGGCTACGATTCGAAAACCTGCCTTGTTTATCATTTCTAAAATCCCACCGGTATGTCCGTTTTCAGTGGCATCCGGCTTAATCATGGTGAAGGTTCTGTTGCTCATTTTCATTTAATTTGGGCGCGAAGATACTATGATTTTTCAAATTCTCCATTCCTGTTTGAACATTCAGGCATTACACGTACTTTTGCAGCCTTATTATGCAGCCAATTCATCAAGTTTTCAACCAGCTTACAGAATCTAAAAAAATTGTCATAACCACTCATCAAAAGCCGGATGGTGATGCTATGGGTTCTTCCTTGGCTTTATTTCATATTTTGGTTGCATTGGGTCATGACGTAAAAGTGATTTCACCAACCAATTGGGCTTCTTTTCTCAACTGGATGCCTGGCTGTAAATCTGTTATTGATTACGAGAGAAACACCGCTGCTGCAAATACACTTATCGAAAACGCCGACTGGATTTTTTGTTTGGATTTTAATATTCTTGCGAGAACCAAAAACATGGAAAGTGTTTTGTTGCAATCGAAGGCGGTTAAATTGCTTATTGATCATCACCAGCAACCACAGCTTTCCGTTTTTCAGTATGGGGTAAGTGATACCACCAAAAGTTCCACGGCAGAAATGGTGTTCGATTTTATTGTAGGGTCAGGTTTTGATCACTTGATTGATGACAATATCGCTCAATGTATTTATGCCGGAGTGATGACCGATACTGGGTCTTTCAGGTTTCCTTCCACTTCACCTGATGTGCATCAAATGGTAGCTCATCTTATGAAAAGGGGATTGAAGCATGCCGCTGTACATGAAAATCTTTTCGACAATTTTTCTGAAAACAGGCTTCGTTTTATTGGCAATACCCTGCTCAACCGAATGGAAGTTTTTTATGAATACAATACAGCGTTGATTGCCATCACACAACAAGACCTCATTAAATTCGACATCAAGACAGGTGATACCGAGGGCTTGGTAAACTATACCTTAAGTATTGAGGGCATCAAGCTTGCAGCCATAATCATTGATAGGGGCGAGGAGCGTAAATGTTCTTTCAGAAGCAAGGGTAATTTTGATGTGAATACTTTCGCGAGAACTTATTTCAATGGAGGCGGACATTACAGCGCTGCCGGTGGCTTTAGTTTGGAACCATTGGAAGCAGTGGTAGCTAAATTTAAAACAGCCATCGCAGAAAACAAAGAACAACTCAGCAGTTATACTTTTTAAAATAAAACATACACAATGCAAAAATTCATTTTGTTCCTAGGTGCTACTTTATTGCTGGTTTCTTGTCAGCAAAATTTCAAAAAAGGCGATAAAGGTCTTGAATACAAAATTATTTCTGATGGTAAAGGACAGCAATTAAAAGTTGGCAATTTCATGCAAATGAACATTCGACAATCTATTACTTTGGGAGAAAAAGATTCGGTGTTAAATGATTCTAGAACTACTAGCGGCCCGGTAATTGAAACCTGCGATTCTACTTCGATGCCTCCGGAATATTTTAAAATCATTTCTCAGTTGAGAAAAGGAGATAGTCTTGTTATTCGTTTGCTTGTAGATTCTATGTTTGCCAAGAATCCGCAATCTATGCCTCCATTTATCAAGAAAGGGAGCTATTTCACCACTACTGTCAAGTTGCTCAATATATTTAACAGCAGGGCGCAGGCTGATAGTGCATTTCAAGCTGAGCAAAAACTTGCACAATACCGCGATTCCGTTGAAAGTGCATCGATGTTGATCAAGGACGATAAGTTTTTGCAAGATTACCTAAAAAAGAACAAGATCAACGCTGTAAAAGGTGAAGCAGGAACTTATGTTCAAATTTTACAGGAAGGCATCGGTCCCAAAATTGATACTTCTGTTGTTGTGAAAACAAACTACACCGGTAGAACACTTGATGGTAAAATGTTTGACAGCAATACAGATTCCTCCAAAGGACACGTTGAGCCATTTGATGTAAACATGACCAATGACAGGACTCTTGGAAGCGGTGTGATAAAAGGTTGGACTGATGGTTTGAAAATGTTGAACAAGGGTGCGAAAGCAAAGTTTTACATTCCATCTGCACTAGCTTATGGTGCAAAAGGAGCAGGAGAAGACATCAAACCAAACAGTATTTTAATATTTGATATTGAAGTATTGGATATACTCACTAAGGATCAAGCTAAGAAAGCTATGGCTGCAAAAATGGAGGAGTACAAACAAAAGCAAAAAATAGAGTTGCAAAAAGCAGCCGCTGCCAAAAAAGAACAAGACAAGATAGAGGCTGCCGGTGGCAAGAAAAAATAAGTAAGAAAACAATTAATTCTTTATGCCGCTCTGATTTGGAGCGGCATTTTTATATGCATTAATCAACTTAACCGCTTCAACTGCTTCTTTAACATCATGTGCTCTTAAAATTGAGGCCCCATTCAAAAGGGCAATAGTATGTAAAACGGTTGTCCCATTGAGGGAATGGTCGGCATCAGTGTTCAAAACTTTTTGAACCATGCTTTTTCTGGAAACACCGCATAGCAAAGGCTTTTCAAGTATTTTCAGAGCCTTCATAGTGTAAAGCAATTCATAGTTGTGGTTTAATTGTTTTCCAAATCCAAAAACTGGGTCAATAATCAGGTCGATAATCCCTTTTTG
>CANHMN010000190.1 GCA_947461645.1 Chitinophagaceae bacterium
CTATGCTCCAGGCAGCGCCGAAAAGTTAGCTTTGAAAAAAGCACTTAAAGAATTGAAAACCGAGAAGATTGATGTTCCCATGTATATTGGATCAGAGGAAGTAAGAACCGGTAATACCATCGATATGCGCCCTCCGCACGAGCATAAACATGTATTGGGTAAATTTCACGTTGGGGATGCGAAGCACGTTACCAAAGCCATTAATGCAGCATTGAAAGCTAAAGACAAATGGGCAAATATGAGCTGGGAAAATCGGGCCAATATATTTTTGAAAGCTGCTGATTTATTGGCTACAAAATACAGAGCTTACATCAATGGCGCAACCATGTTGGGTCAAAGTAAAAATGTGATTCAGGCTGAATTGGATTCTGCCTGCGAATTGATTGATTTTCTCCGATTCAATGTTCATTTTCTAAGTGATATTTATCGTCAGCAACCCATTAGTGGAAGTGGCATGTACAACAGAGTTGAATACCGTCCACTGGAAGGTTTTGTTTTTGCATTAACTCCATTCAACTTCACTGCAATTGGTGGAAATTTACCGACCAGTGCTGCCATGTGTGGTAATGTTGTGGTTTGGAAATGTGCTAATACTCAAGTGTACAGTGCTCAGTTGTTTATGCGTATTTTGAAAGAAGCCGGTTTGCCTGATGGCGTAATCAACCTTATTTATGTTGATGGTCCTACAGTTGGCGAAGTAGTTTTTAATCATCCTGATTTTGCAGGTATACATTTCACAGGAAGCACAGGAGTGTTTAATAATATGTGGCAAACCATTGGTGCCAATATGAACAAGTACAAATCTTACCCCAGAATTGTAGGGGAGACAGGAGGCAAAGATTTTGTTATTGCGCACAAATCTGCCAATCCAGATGTGGTTGTAACTGCACTGGCCAGAGGCGCATTCGAATACCAAGGACAAAAATGTTCTGCAGCATCAAGAGCTTATATCCCTTCCAACATCGCTGCAGAAGTAAAAAAGAAATTGGTGGAAATGGTTAAAACGATGAAGATGGGAACTGTGGAGGATTTCACCAATTTTATCAATGCTGTCATTGATGAAAAGAGTTTTGATAAACTGGAAGGATATATTAAAGCTTCGCGTAAGCGTGACAGTAAGGCAAAGATTTGGGTAGGTGGTAAATGCGATAAAACAGAAGGATATTTCATAGAACCAACCATCATCGAAACTACCGATCCGCATTATGTAACCATGTGCGAAGAGTTGTTTGGTCCTGTATTGACTGTTTATGTTTACGATGAAAACAAATTTGAGGAAACACTGAAGCTTGTTGATAATACTTCGGCTTATGCGCTTACAGGAGCTGTAATTGCTCAAGACAGATATGCTGTTGAAACAGCAACGCAAAAATTAAGAAACAGTGCAGGTAATTTTTACATCAATGACAAACCCACAGGTGCCGTGGTTGGACAACAACCTTTTGGTGGAGCAAGGGCCAGTGGAACCAATGATAAAGCAGGTTCCATGCTTAATCTTTACCGTTGGTTGAGCGCCAGAACCATAAAGGAAACATTTAATCCTCCAACAGATTACAAGTACCCATTCATGCAGGAAAAATAAACAAACAGTATGATGCAACGTATTTGTCTTTTCCCGGGTACTTTTGATCCCATTACACTGGGGCATACCGATATCATCGATAGGGCGCTGCCTCTGTTTGATAAAATATACATTGGCATCGGAAGGAATAACCAAAAGACACCTATGTTTAGTGAGGAAAGAAGGTTAGGTTGGATCAGAGCGCACTATCAGCATAACACTAAAGTTGAAGCCATTGCTTATGAAGGCCTAACCGTTGATTGCTGCAAGACCATTGGCGCCCAATTCATATTAAGAGGAATCAGGTACGTAAGCGATTTTGAGTATGAAAAGGCAATTGCAGATATGAACAGAAGCATATCCTCCAATCAAATTGAAACCGTCTTTCTTACCTGCTCTCCTGAATTTACATCGGTAGCTTCTACGTTGGTTAGAGATGTCCTAAAATATGGGGGAGATGTTACCAAGTTCCTTCCGGATACCGTAATAAAAACGATAGGTAAGTAAGGTCTGTCTTATTAATTAATCTTATTGAGGTACACCTCAATCAAATCTGAAATGGTTGGAAAAGTATTGGATAATGGTAAGTCAAGTTCATTTTGACTGAACCATTTAATCGCAGTAATATCCTCTTCTGTTTGAGGGGTAAGGATTTGATCGCAATGGCTGTTTAAAAAGTACCAATGTGTTATTTTAAGCACATCCTCGCCATAGTTATTGTAAAAGTGATAGGTGGCTGCGAGTTTTTCCTTTAATACAAGCTGTTTGGCTCCCGTTTCCTCTTCAATTTCACGTAAAGCTGCGTTTTCCGGGCTTTCATTTTCATCCATTTTTCCTTTGGGAAGATCCCATTTCCCTCTTCTGAAAATAAAAAGCAGCTCCTTATTGTCATTAACTACTATACCGCCTGCTGCTTCTATCACCTTGAACCTTGATGCAATGAAATTAAAGCTGTTTTGAGGCTGATTAGTTAGGATGTTTACATTCATTAATGCGCCGCCGTTCAAAAGCTTTTCGATTTGCTCCAAAAGCTGAGCCTCTGTAGGGTTTTCAAGGAAAACATCCGTTTGGCCTGGCAAATTGCCTTCCGTCCTACTAGGGAAGGTTTCGGTTAGGAGCAAATAGCCGTTTGGGAAGTAAATTTTGATGGGATTAGGCATTTTTGGTTACAGGTTTTGACTGTTGCTTAGAATAGGGAAAGTTCTTGTTCGGTAGTAAAATCTACAGGGAAAGTAAATGAAATATTACCCTTTCCGGCGGTTATTTTACCCTTTACTCTTATAGTTACCCGCTTGTTTAAAAGACTTGAAACCGTGTTTTTAAGCAGGTTTTTCATATCGATTTCTACAGCTAAAGGAAGGGTAAAGGGACCTTTTTTAGAGATTTTTAACCCCAGGTTTTGGCTGGAATGTCCCAGGAAGGTTTCGTTTACATAGACATCCAGGTCGGTTTTTTCGAGCAATAAACCCCAATTATTGGGGTTGTGAAAGTGGAGATTTGCTTTTATCGTGGAGCTTTTGAATCCCGCTTTTTCAATTTTTAGCCCATCATAGGAGATAAATTCCGGTGATTTTGGGCTGCGGCAGGAGGCATATAAAAGCCCAATAACCAAAAATAAAAGAAGGGTAGGTTTTTTAAACAACTGTGACATGGAACTATTTTTTTACAATAGGAGCCAAAGTTAATGCAAACAGATGAATCAAAATTTTACCATGCGCTAAAATCATCATCAAAAATCTCGTCAAAATTTCACCAAAATCCGAGATAAAATATTTAGCAATATTCCCAAAAGATGCTTTCAAAACAATACTATATAAATTAGCGTATTAAAATCTACACAAATAATTGAAAAACAATAATAAATGTAAAATACATCATTAAATAATTAAAATAAAAATAGAGGAATTTTGGTTAAAAAAGGTTGTAAACCTGCTGTTGTTTTTGGTATTAAAATATACATTATTTAATTACCTAAATAACTGATATATAATTAATTATAGTTTATATACGCATATATACTTTATATGAAAATAAAAAACACAAAAATCTTTATATTTCGAACGCATCACATTCAAAATTTTCGGCTTTTTACACCAGCATGAAAAA
>CANHMN010000191.1 GCA_947461645.1 Chitinophagaceae bacterium
ACTTATGTTGCTAAAGTTACTTCACTTTTTTCAATGTGGCTTTATCCTGCTATCTTCTATTAAATAAACTTCAATAAAATTAATCGGTTGCTTGTTTACATTCGCGAATGCATCCGAACCTAATGCCCTTGTGGAAGAAAAGTCCGCTATTGCGAATGATGCTTCCCTATGTGATGGGGTTGATTTTTTCGGAAAATATTTTCCTCAGCTATTCAGCCATTTTAGGGTTGTTATTTTTTTTAACTCTTTTTTCAGCACTATACTTTTTCTTGCCCGTTCATCTGAAATTCAAATTCAGCAAAATTAGTGGTATTGGCATAGTGGCTAATTGTTTTGTATTTGGACTTTTTATGTACCGAAACAACCTGCCACACACCACCCAAAACTGGTATGGCCACTTTTTGAAGCCCCAAGCATTGTTGGAAGTAACAATTGCATCCTCTCCTGAACAAAAAACCAAAACCATCAGGTATGTTGCTCATGTTTCTGCAATAGTTGATGGCCAACAAAAACATTTGGTTAACGGAAAAATTCTTATTTATTTTCTTCGTACCGAAAAGGCCTGCAATTTCAGGTATGGAGATACGCTCGTAGTTTTAAATCAACTTCAACCTGTTCCTTCTTCTAAAAATCCCGGCGAATTTGATTATCAGCGTTATTTACAAAGACAACAAATTTGTCACCAGCTGTTTATAGGAAACACAACTTACGTAGTGATGCGCAATCAGGCGAGGCCTTTTTTTGCTCATATTTTGAGTTGGAAAGATGCTGTGATAAATGGTTTAAGTAAATACCTAAAGGGTGATGAAGAAAGGGGAATTGCAGAAGCATTGCTCATTGGCTATAAGGAGAATCTCGACCCACAACTTACAAAGGCGTATACCAACACCGGAGTTGTTCACATCATCGCCATTTCAGGCTTACACTTGGGTTTGATTTATATGGTTTTGGTTTGGTTAGTTGATTTATTGCCCTTCCTAAAACGCATTAATTGGTTCAAAGCTTTCATTGTTATCACTTCGCTTTGGATTTTTGCACTCATGACCGGAGGTTCGGCTTCCGTGCTTAGAAGTGCTGTGATGTTCACTTTTATTGCAATTGGAAAATTACTTGGAAGAGATTCCTCTATGACCAATTCGCTTGTTGCTTCAGCAATGATTTTACTGTGTTATGATCCTTTTCTGCTTTGGGATGTTGGTTTTCAATTAAGCTATCTTGCCATCATTGGAATTGCTACCTTGCATCAACCCTTGTATAATATATTTTCTTCACTGCCATTTTTTGCAGATAAGATTTGGAGCATGACTTCCATCACAATTGCTGCGCAAGTATTTACTTTCCCTATTTGTATTTATTATTTTCAACAGTTTCCGAATTATTTTCTGCTGTCGAATGTGATTGCCGTTCCACTATCAACGCTTATCTTATTCCAAGAGCTTTTACTTTTGTCGTTTTCGAGTTGCGACAATGTGGGCAACATAGTCGGTAATATGGTTGAATACTCTATTCATGTACTTAACAACTATATTCGTTTCATCAATGATTTGCCTTTTGCGCTGACCGATAACATTCCTGCAGATTTTTGGATAGTAAGTGCGCTGTATATTTTTTTAACAGCAGTGGTTTTTTTTCTGATTCACAAGAACAAAAAACAATTTTATTTAGGTCTAGTAGGAATATTTCTTTTGTGTATCAGTATTTCAGCTTGCATGTTTCGGTTACATAACCGTTCTGTTTTAATTGTCTATTGCCTCAAAAATAACTTTGCCATGGAATGGGTTAATGGTTCTAGCAGTATTTCTTATGCAGATTCAGCTGTTGTTTCGAATGAAATTATTATGAACAAAACAATTGTTCCGGTAAGAAAGAAACATTCATTCCCGAATAGTAATTTCACTACGGTTACAGCCGGACTTAAGTTCATCTCCTGCAACAACAAACGACTTTTACTAGTTCATGGGCTTCCTAAATTTGATGCATCTACTCAAAAGTTAAACGTTGATGTGCTTATTGTCACGCGCGCTTCCTTACTAAACCTTCAAATCATATTGAACAAGGTAAGCGCTAAAACTATTGTTATTGCTGCCTTTCATAGCCGAAATGAGCAGAAAAAATGTAAAACCTATGCAACAATGCATTCCCTCAATTATTTTGACGTTCAAGAGAATGGTGCCTTTTATTGCAATGTTCTGAGTGATTAAATGAAGGTTAGTTGCGTTCCCTTAATTTTGTGCACTAATTCAAAAACATTTGTCAGCATCCAAAAATTTGCCCAAAGGATATTTCGCCTTGGCTGCAACTTGTATCTTATGGGGAACCACGTGGGTAGCAAGTAAAGCGGCCTTGCATCAATTGCACGCCTTGCAGTTGGCTTATATTCGTCAGGCAATAGCAGGCTCTTCCTTTTTGTTGTATTTTTTTCTTTTCAACAAACAACCTTTACCAACACGTAAGCAATTCATTTACCTCTTATATATGGCTGTATTGATGATGGTTTTTGCCAATGCGCTCAGTACTTGGGGGTTAAAATATATACCAACAGGCCTTGCTTCTTTGATTGGAGCTTTGTATCCGCTTAGTGTAGTTATGATTGAATGGATCTTTTACAAGAAAAAAAATGTTTCTGCTTCCACCTTTGTAGGTCTTTTTATTGGTATTGCAGGAGTAGGCTTTGTGTTTTATCAAAACATGTTTACCCATGTTACTGCCAATTGGTTTTTAGGTTTGGCTTTATCTCTTTTTGCCATGTTTTCCTGGAGCTTAGGCACTGTGTTTCTATCACGCAATCAATCAGGTATCAATCCATATTACGCCATGGGTTGGCAGATGCTGATTGGTTCAGCTATTTTGTTTTTTATCTCTCAAAACTATCAGCCTTCCCTTCCGCTTGTTCAAATCAATCTTTATACTTGGTCAATGATTGTCTATCTTGTTGTAGCAGGCTCCATCATCAGCTTTATTGCATTTATCTATTCTCTTAAAGTTTTGCCTCCAACCATTTCCTCATTGTATGCTTACATCAACCCTATAGTAGCCATGCTGGTTGCATCTGTGATGCTTAACGAAAAATTGACTTTCACTATTTTTATTGGAACACTGATAACCTTACTTGGAGTTTATTTGGTTAATCAAAGCATCAAGAAAGACAACAAAATCATTACCGAAGCAGAGATATAAATTGAGTATACATCTCTTTCCATCCTCTAAAAGCTTCGTCTGTGCCTAGAAAATTATTGTGAAATACAGGTATGAACAAACCATTGTTTTGCTTGCATAAATTCAGGTAGCTTTCCAATTCATGTAACGCTTCTTCCGGTGAGTTTTTTTGTTCATAATGACTGTTCGCATCCATAAAACAAAAGGGAAACACCCTAAGTGAAGTAGTGGTTTCTGCAGAAAGGTCATACCAAAAGAAGCTTCCTGCCATTGATGCCCTGAAGCCATTGATGCTTCCGTAACCCATGCTGAAATCGTGTTGAATACCTGCTGCAAATAATTGCCTGTAGGTTTCCGGCATACTCATTTTTATGTAATGTTGTCTAGAGTTAATTACCTGTTTGTCTGCTATACGCTCTAGTTTCTTTTTTTCTTTTTGAAGCAATCTAGGATGTTTATTGCTTTTCCAGGAAGGATGAATACC
>CANHMN010000192.1 GCA_947461645.1 Chitinophagaceae bacterium
AAGGAAATTAGAATAGTCACCAGCTAAAGGGTGTGCATTTCCTAATAGCATCTTTGCACCAAAATCACCTTTTGCTTCGTTTTCTTTTGCTTGCTTTTGAAGTTTGGAATTATCAAAACTTTTTAATACCTCCTGTAATTTTAATTTTTCTTCGTTAGTAAGTATCCCTCCATTTTTAATTCTTTGTTGAACTTCAGGAGTAACAACCTCATTAATACCACGAACAACAGCTTTTACATTTACTCGTTCAAATTCTTTTTTTTCATCAACAAATTCAACGGTTCCTTTAGCTGCGTCATAGATTTCTTTATCCGTGATAGCCTGCATTGCTTGAAACGTTCTATTTCCTTTATCAACTGCTATTGATGGTATATTATCTTCTTTTGGTTTATCTTCAGTAGCATATATTGTTGAATAGTCTTTTGGCTTGAATGCAGCTTTTATTTCAGTTGGTTCTGAACCTTTTGATTTTGAAGTAGCTATTTCATTTTGTATAACACCATCTTTAATAGTTACCGTTTTTTCAACTCCATTCTTATCAGTTACAACTCCAATACCATTAGCTTTTCCATTCTTAACACTTCCTACGTAATGCGTTCCATCAGGAACTTTAACAGAACCTACTCCAGTTAATTGACCTTTATCATCATATCTTCCTGATGTTTCAGTTCCGTCAGCTAAAATGTATGTTCCTTCTTTAGGTTTTCCATTTTCCGTTACACCATTAAATTCAGTATCATCAATAGTATGAATACCAACCTGTTCTACTGGCTCTATTTTATTTTCTTCTTTAAGAGAAATAGAACCATCTTCATTTTTAACTTCTTGGTAACCGCCTGAAGTACTCATTCTTGGCTTAGCTTCAGTTGCAACAATAGGTTCATTTGCACCTACAGGAGGAGCTATAGCTTCTATTACTGATTTTTCAGGGTCATTTTGATTTTTGCCTCCATCAATATCTATTGAATTAAAGAAAAACAAAGGGTCTGTCTCATCCGTTACTTCTTCTTTCTGAGTGTCGTCATAATATGTAAGCTCTTGTTCAGAGTCACCATTATTATTATTGATATGACCATAGTCAATAGAATCAAAAGAGTATATATCAATAGGCTCAGGGATTTCAACAAGCCCAACTTTAGTTGCTTCATTAGTTGCTTCAGAAGTTATAACTGGAGCAGATGGAGTCTGCATAGTTACAACAGGAGGTTCAGTTGCTGTAGGTTGTACAGGTTCAACTGGAGCTTCAACTGGTTCAACAGGCGCTTGAGTAGGTTCTTCTTGTTTAGCAGGTGTAATGTTTGCTTTAAAGTCTTCAGCTTTAGCAACAGGTTCGTTTCCTCCTGTTTGAGTATTTGTAACGTCTACGTTCATATTAATATACTGTTGATGCTCCTACTTGAGATGAGGTTGCTTTGTGGTTTAATAAATTTGCTTTCTCGTATTGTTCACCAATAGGTTTAGTAATTGTAAAAGTAGTTCCTGAAACAATAGGCTCTTGTTTAAATAAACCTGGATTATCAGGGTCTTTAACTTTTTCGTATCCTGTTACAACTCTTGCTTTTTGAATAATCATAGTTGTTACATCACTATGTTTACCTCTTCCAGCTAATTCTAAAGGTATCCATTTTCCTTCAGATGAACGAACAAAATGACCTACTTCTTCCGAAACTACCATGGTGTTTCCAGCTTTACTTTTTAATAAGTTTTCTGCATCTTCAATAGCAGCTTTATTGTTTGTTTTAAATTTGGGGTCTTCTTTACTTCTTTTGATAATGTATTCAGGAGTAAGGGTGTAAAATTTACCATCCCCAGCCTTAAGCGTTACTCCAACTTGATTTACAGACCAAGTACCTTTATTGTTTGTAGGTTCACCAAGTTGAATGGTTGTATATCCGTTATTTTTATTTGTAGGAAATTGCTTCATGTATGTAGAGTAATCAGCTCTACGTTTTACTGCATCTTCAGTTTGGGCAAAAGAAACTACTCTATTTTTATCTGTAACTTTATTTTCTACTTCTCCGTAATAATTATATTTATCATCTTGATGTTTCATCCAGGCAAGGTTATCACTAAATCTCGCAGACTCACCTGACTCAACTAATGATTTTTCTTTTTGTAATTTATCTCCATTTGCCTTATCAGCTTCCCATTGATTACTAGTAAATTTAACCCATTTATCATGCTCAGGAGTTCCAATAGGAGCGTCAGGATTACCTGCGTTGTATAGTTTATGGTCGCGAACATATTGAGCAAGACCTTGTTCATGAGCATCTCTATCCATAAATTTATCTGTAATGCTCAGTTTCTCTAATTTACTATAAGTTCCTTTTGGTGCTTTTCTGAATTCTTCGTCTTTTACTTCTCTAACAAATCTATTAAGATTTTCAGAAGTAGACCAAGCTTTAAGATTATCGTAAGTTTGTATCCTATCAGCAAAATCAGTAGCCTTAAATGTTCCGTTTATAATTCCATTCGCAACGTGCTCTGCATTAAGATTGCCTGTAGCTGTCATGTATTCTTGAGCAAACTTAGCGTCTTCAGGAGATATAATTAAATCACCTTTTTCAGCGTCTTTTTGCATTTTTAGAATACGTTCATGAGTAGTCAATGTGCTTCTACCTTGTTCATCAAATCTACGCATTGTATTTATGTACTCAGAGTCTTTAAGTAAAGCTTCGTAATTATTTCCGTACTTTTTAGCCATTTGTTGAGAATACAACATTGCTCTGTCGTTAATTTCACTTACAAATTGAGGAGCAGCAGTAACTTTAAAACTTTGAACTTTTTGTCTAGCAATTTCTGCATTTTTTGCTTTTGTATAAGCCTGTTGAGCTAATTCTTTTTTTCTAGCTTCAATAACAGCCATAGGAGCTACATTTGTAGAACCTACTAATGCAGAATTAATAAACTTACCTTGATGATAACCTTGAATAACATTTTGTTCTAATCCAGGGTAAAAATCAGCGTTAGTTAACTTATCTCCCGACGGAGCTGTAGGAGTTATGTAACTTGCAGGGTCAAAAAAATCATTGTTTTTTTGTATTTGTTCAGCAACTTTAGCAGCTCTTTTTTGTTCATCTACAGCGTCTTGAGCATCTGCAACCGCGGAAGTTTCATTAGCTACTTCTTCAGTAGTTTTATTTGGTTGACCTGTAATTACATTTAAAAGAGTATTTGTATTTACTTGGTTTTGAATATCTTCTGTTGCCATTTTGTTATATTAAACTTGAATTAGATAAAGCATTACCTGTTGAGTATGGGTTTCCAAAAAGATTCATTGAACTTTGTTGTAAGCCAAACGCATTTCTAAGAGCAGGTTTTTTCTTGAATGAACCTTGACCTAAATTAGAATTACTTAGTACATTGCCTGTTGAGTATGGATTTGGAAGGTATTGACTTCCAACCCCATCAACATTATCTGTATCTGAGCTATATACTTCATTAGGGCTATTTGTTGTTATTGAATTTTTTCCAAACTCAGGAATTTGAGTCAATAATGCATTTGTATTTGCTGATAAATTTTTAGAATCATTTTCTGCAGTAACTTTTGCTTGGTCATACATAACCCCTTGAATATCTAATTTTCTTTGAGCTATATCATTGATTGACTGACTTTGTTTATCAGCATAC
>CANHMN010000193.1 GCA_947461645.1 Chitinophagaceae bacterium
TTACCGCGATTATCGCTTTAAGGAGCTTGGTCGCTTTGATTATACTTTTGAAGATTGCTATCAGTTTCATCAAGCGGTAAAGCAACATGTTTTGCCGCTGGTAAACAGTATCCATAAAAAGAAAAAAGAAGATCTCGGTGTTGATGTGCTAAGGCCATGGGATCTGGAGGCACAGCCGCAAGGACAAAAACCGCTGCATCCCTTTACCACCGGAGAGGATTTGCTGGAGAAAACGGTTGCGTGTTTTGAGAAACTAAGTCCTTTTTTTGCTAACTGCCTGAAACGCATGAAAACCATGCAGCACCTTGATCTGGAAAGCAGACAAGGAAAAGCTCCTGGCGGGTACAATTGTCCGTTAGCCGAATCAGGCGCTCCTTTTATTTTTATGAATGCTGCAGGACAAATGCACGATGTTACTACTATGGTGCACGAGGGCGGACATGCCATTCATTCCTTTTTGGCACATCATCTTGAATTGAGCGGTTTCAAAGAGTATCCTATGGAAATTGCTGAAGTAGCCAGCATGTCTATGGAATTGTTCAGCATGGATCACTGGGAAACCTTTTTTGATGATACAGCTGATTTAAAAAGAGCCAAAGAACACCAACTTGAAAGAGTAATTACGATATTTCCATGGATTGCCATCATAGACAAATACCAACATTGGCTTTATCAACATCCGCAACATAACCATCAGGAAAGAGAGCAGGCATGGGTTTCTATTTTAGCTGAATTCAGAGATGATGTTATAGATTACAGCGGATTAGAAGAATACAGAGCCAATGCTTGGCAGCGCCAATTGCATCTTTTTGAAGTTCCATTTTATTACATTGAATATGGCATTGCTCAGCTCGGCGCCATAGGCATGTGGATGCAATACAAAAAAAATCCAGAAGTGGCATTGAACAATTATTGCAAAGCATTGAGCTTGGGAGGAACAAAAACCCTACCTCAGCTTTATGAAACAGCAGGTCTGTCTTTTGATTTTTCTCCCAATACGATTAAAGTGTTGATGGAGTTTGTAAAAACGGAAATGGAAAATCTAGGGTAAGCTCAGCTAAGTATTAGGTAATAATTAAAATTGCTGTTCGTTTTCCGTCATTTGCATTCGTCACATGTTCCTTTTACAATCATGTCTACCTGACTGGTTTGAAATCCTTTAGGTAATCTTACTTTGGGTATGATTACATGGTCAAGGCAAATGGTTCTGTTGCAATCGTTGCAAACAAAATGAACGTGCTCATCGTGATGATGACCTTCTTCGCAATGTTCTTTACACAAAGCGTATCGCACACTGTTGTCGGTAGTTGGAATTTGATGAATCAATCCTTTTTCAACAAAAGTTTGTAAAGTTCTGTACAAGGTTACGCGATCGAAAAATCCGCTTGTATGGTTTTCAATTTCGCTGTGTGAAAGCGCTTCTTCATTGTCGGTGAATACATTCAGCACGGCCATCCTGGCTTCTGTTACACTGAGTTTGTGCTTTTTAAGTATGGTCAATGCTTCTTGCATGATGTATTAGTTGGGGTTGTTGCTGAAGCCATTTAAAAAACGGGCCGGATCTACTTTTTCTTTCATCAGCTCCGGTATATCTTGCATCAGCTTCTGAATTTCCTCCTCTTTTAATCCGTCATAGATTCCTCTTACCCTTCCGTAGCGATCTACCAACGCAAAAAACTGTGTGTGTATGAACTGGTTTTCTATCTGTTGGGTGCTGTCAGGTTTGCCGTTATCAATTGTGTAGCCTTGTCTGGCCAATCTATACAATTCTGCTTTGTTGCCTGTAACAAAATGCCAGTTGGTATTTACATACGTTTTTGCTGTATCTGCAGGGCTACTTTTAAATTTAAAAGAACCATCTTTATTTTCTACAACCTCACCGGTAAGCATTTTTTGTTCGTATTTTTTCAGCAAGGGCGTGCTATCTACTTCAGGCATACAAGTATGAGAAATGATTAAAAAATCTTCCTGGTCCTTAAACTTATCATATACCCTTCTCATGTTGGTGTTCATTTTGGGACAGATACCTTTGCAAGTGGTGAAGAAATATTCGGCAACATATATTTTTTCTTCCGTGTTTCTTTTGGAGATCGTTTTTCCATTCTGATCAGTAAAGGAAAAGTCTGGAATCGAGTCGTTTATTACCGCTAGTTTTGCGTCGGTGAAGGGATGTTCATCTGAAATGGCCCAATAAAATACTGCAAGCAGCACTCCAAAAAATCCAAGGTAAATCCAAAGTTTCTTTTTTTGCATGATGCAAAGTTAAGTTGGATGATCTAATAGATACAGGCCATTTTATAAATACTAAAGCTGAATTTATAGGCTTTTTTAAGACCCATTCTTTGCAACAATATTGCAAATTAGGTTATCTTTGCAATCTAATGAAGTTAAAATTGAATTGGGATGGATTGGGAATAGCAACATCTGTAATTTGTGCCATACACTGCGGATTGTTGCCAATAGTTTTACCAACGCTACCCCTCTTTGGAATAAACATTGTTCACAATGCATTCTTTGAGTGGGCTATGATTGGCCTTGCTTTTGGGGTAGGAGCTTATTCTTTGTACCATGGTTATAAACGTCACCATCATTCTCTATATCCGGTCCTTTTTTTTGGGATTGGCTTCTTTTTTTTGGTAGCCAAGCAGTTTTACAAACCAGGTGAGTTGTTATTGCTGTCTTTTGCTGTTTTGTTTATCATTTACGGCCATTGGAGAAATTACAAACTTTGCCGAAAGAACCGTTGTCACTCCGCACACCACAGTCATTGATTTGAATAGACCATCATTACTAAAACATCATTATGAAGTCGTTACTAACAGTCAGTCTTTTTTTATTTATCGGCTTTCAGGTTATTGCACAATCTAAAACTCAAAAGCAGATTATGGGTTTGCTGGCAGCGCAGGATCAAGCCTGGAACAATGGTGACATAGAAGGTTTCATGCAAACCTATTGGAAAAACGATTCCCTTATGTTTATTGGTAAAAGTGGGGCAACTTATGGCTGGCAAAATACACTCAACAATTACAAGAGAGGTTATCCCGATACCTCCTCCATGGGTAAACTACATTTTACGTTGATATCTATTCAAAAATTATCCCGAAAATACTACAGTGTAGTGGGCAAATGGCATTTGCAAAGAACCAAAGGAGATTTGCAAGGGCACTTCACCCTATTGATGAGAAAAATTCGCGGAAAGTGGGTAATTGTTCAGGATCACAGCAGCTAACTGCAATTGAATGCTTAAAGCTTCCATTTCTTTTTGAGGTGTAAAATCACGAAAGAAAAAGTGGTCAAAAAAAAGAGGTAATACAAAATGTTCTTCATACTTGGGCTGCCCTCAAAAAATCCCAACTCGAGGTAAATGCCTGCAAATACGTTTATCATCATCCAAAGCAGCACAAGCGAAACTGTATTGGCGATTCTCACCAAAAAGTCCCGTGTTTCATCTTCCATTCCCATAATTGCAAATTTAAACTAGTAGGTGGTAGTCTTTTGGTTGAAAGTGCCGGCTCTTCAAGTACCTGCTTTCAGCAACTAAAATAGCATTAATTTTGTTAGATGCCGGGTTTTCAAAAAAATGATGTAGTAAATCTGCTCAGTAAGCTGACTGTAAAACGTGTTTGGAA
>CANHMN010000194.1 GCA_947461645.1 Chitinophagaceae bacterium
CCATCAAACTTGAACATACTTCCGTGAGCAAAAAATTCACCAATGCCCGAAAATCCTTTTTGAACAGACGCATGCTTTTGGTAAAAAATATCATCATCAAGCGTGAATTCGAAATTTACAGACGGAAGGTAAACTACAAAAACAAGCAAGGCAATTAATAGCCTGAATGTTTTTGTACTGTTGGGACTGCTTGTTTGAAGGATTGCAGTTCTTTGTTGGTTACTCTCGTTTTTCTTTGTTTTCTTCACCGGAAAAAGAATTTAAAATAAAAACAAGTAATTATTGTTGATCGTGTGCCGATGTTTCGACAGCAAATGGATTGTTGTAAGAATATTTACCAGACAACTCCTTTTCTTTTCGGTTAATCTTCACCAGGTTGGCTTCGGAATATTTTTGCAGGAATTTGAAAAGCCCGAACAATACGAACAAAGCAACTATAGCCATCCACCAATCTACTTTGGGGTCAAGTTTGCTCACATCTATTTTTTCTTTGCTGCCACTCAAGGCATACATCTGCGCAACTGCGAATGCATTGTTTAAAAAGTGTGCGATGGTGTTTACCCAAATGTTTTTGGTTTGGTGAAACATAAGTCCGAGTGCAAACCCAAGCGCCAGTCTGCTAAGAAAGAGATAAATGGAAAAGTGAATTAAACTGAAAATCAGGGAGCTTACTAAAATGGCTAAAAGAGGTTTTTTCCACCATTTAACCAATAGCGATTGAAGCGCACCTCTGAAAAACAATTCTTCGAATAGTGCAGGAAAAAAAGCCATGATTAGCAAGGCCAAAATTAAATCTCCAACCCCATTGAGGTTGCTCAATAAGTTGACCTGCTCATTATAGGTATCCTCAAGTTTTTTTGCCCATAGTTCCCATGTGGGAAAATAAGCGACAGCTTTTTCAGAGAGTTCTTGCAGCGGACCAGCCATTATGTTGGCGGCAAAAATGATCAGAAATCCAATAACTATTTGAAAGAAGTTGAAATGCTTGTTGAATCCCAGCCAGAAAGGCTCTTTACCATGGCAAACAAAAGCGTACATAGCTGCAGGCAGAAAGAAAATAATTAAAGTGCTAACCACCTGAATAATCCTGACCGTTGAGATGTTTTCCGGGTTTTGCATGGCTTTAAGCATGGCGTCGGTCAGCTCAGCCATGCCTGTGCCCTTAGGAACCAGACTCATCCCTACAATGAGTTGAAAAAGACTGCCTATTACCAAACCTATTCCTAAAAACAAGAGCAGCATACCCAATTGTCCTGAACCTGTATAGCCTTTGTTGCTTTTATATTGCATACACCGTTGATTAATTGTAAATTTGCTTCGCAATATACAAAATACCATGCCTAAAATCGGCAATATCGTTCTTCCTGATTTCCCTTTGTTGTTGGCTCCTATGGAGGATGTTAGCGACCCGCCTTTTCGTGCCGTTTGTAAAGACAATGGCGCAGACCTCATGTACAGCGAATTCATTAGTAGTGAAGGATTGATTCGCGATGCGATAAAAAGCATGAAAAAGCTCGATTTTAGTGAGGAGGAGAGGCCTTTTGGCATTCAGATTTTTGGTGGCGATGAGGAAGCCATGGCCATGAGTGCCAGAATTTGCGAAACGGTAAATCCCGATTTGGTTGATATCAATTTTGGTTGTCCGGTAAAGAAAGTGGTTAGCAAAGGTGCCGGTGCCGGCGTATTGAAGGATGTGGACCTTATGGTTCGACTCACCGAATCGGTTGTTAAAAGCACAAACTTGCCGGTAACTATAAAAACCAGATTAGGCTGGGATGAACAATCTAAAAACATTGAGGAAGTTGCCGAAAGAATGCAGGATGCAGGAGTGAAAGCCATTTCCATTCACGGCAGAACAAGAGCGCAATTGTACAAAGGCGAAGCCGATTGGACTTTAATTGCTAAAGTGAAAAACAATCCTCGAATTCAGATACCGATTTTCGGTAATGGAGATATAGATAGTCCACAAAAAGCATTGGAATATAAAAATCGCTATGGTGTGGATGGAATTATGATTGGAAGAGCTGCAATTGGATATCCATGGATTTTCAGAGAAATTAAAACCTACCTCAATAATGGTACTTTGTTGCCACCACCAACACTAGAAGAAAGACTGGAAGTATGCCGAAAGCATTTAAAGAAATCCATTGAATGGAAGGGACCAATTGTAGGCATCAATGAAATGCGCAGGCATTACACCAATTATCTTAAAGGGCTACCCGGAATAAAAGAGTTTAGATACAAGTTGGTGACATTAACCTCACCTGAAGCCATAAACGAAGTTTTTGATGAAATCAGTGCTCACTATAAGGATTATCAATTTCCGCACATACCTATAGAGATTATCGATTATCATCAGAAATGCCCATTGTAATTTTCTATTGCAATGCGGTTGTTATTTCCTTTCCAAAAGGATCAACGGACGAACTGAAGAAATGGGTGAGTGTTCCATTCTCATTTATAAGGTACTTGCAAAAATTCCATGTAGGTTGTTGGTTGCACCAGCCGTTTTTTTCCTGTTGGCTTAACCATTGAAAGATTTGTTGTTGATTGCCTTTTTTTACAACGATTCCTTTTTCAGCCAAAACAAAACTGACTCCGTAATTTTTTTTACAGAAGCGCTGAATCTCTTCATTACTGCCTTTTTCCTGTGCTTTGAAATCATTTGCCGGAAAGCCAATAATAACCAGACGGTTTAGATTTTGTTGATAGAGCTTTTCCAACGCTTCGTATTGTCCTGTGAAGCCACATTCGGATGCTGTATTAACGATAAGTACTTTTTTACCTTTGAGTTGTTGCATATCGAACGGAGTGCCGTCAATTTGTTGAAAGCTAAGGCTGTAAAAATCGATAATGGGTTCTGTTTTGCTGTTGTTTACCAGTATCATGCTTTTTGTTTGGCCCAATTTCATGATAGCAGGATAGAAGGCTTTTAGTATTTTTTGCTTGACGGAGGAATGTTTGTTGTTGCGGTTTACAATGGCAACATAAACGCTTATTGTTCCTAATACGATTAAGCCGATGGCGATGGATTTCATTATTTATGGGTTGAATTTGTGAGGCATCAATACTTTAAACGCTTGGGAGGAAGGTTTTGTTTAGGGTAGGGGTCGCTGTGCGGGTTGAATACAGGTTCAATGAGGGTTTAATTTTGGTTTAATGCGCTTCGCGAGGTTCAAGACGCTTCGCTTGTTTATGGTTTAGTGTTTAGTGTTTTAGGTTGTAGGGTTTAATTTTTAAACTCTTAAACCATAAACTCTTAAACCATAAACTCTTAAACCATAAACTCTTAAACCATAAACTCTTAAACCATAAACTCTTAAACCATAAACTCTACCTCCGGCAGGCATTACCTAATCATCTTTTTCAACAATCCCAACTTACCCACAAACGGCGGATACTTTATGGAAGGATCAAACCAAAAAGGCGTTTTCATCACAGCTTTATGATGGCTGAAAGTATCAAAACTGTACTTCCCTTGATATTGACCAATACCGCTGTTTCCTCTTCCGCCAAATGGTAGGTTATGATTGGTTAAATGCCAGCTCGCATTATTTACACATCCTCCACCAAAATGAACTGCATTGATCCATTCCTCTTCTTTTTTTGGGTTGGAGGTGAATACATA
>CANHMN010000195.1 GCA_947461645.1 Chitinophagaceae bacterium
ACTCATACCCATTGCAGGACAATTTGTTAGTATCTGGATACTGATAAGATTCATAGAGCATTTTGGCAGATTCGGTGTTTTACACCACGCTGCTGCAGTATTTGTTCCCTTTATTTATTTCCCCTATCTGGGTTTTTCACAACAAGAAAAATTTGCCGGTCGTTTGGTTGTTGAAAATTATAAAAAATCAGGAGCCAGAGAATGGATTGATGCGGGTGTTTTCGCTATTGTTGCTGCTACTATTATCCGTACTTTTTTGTTCGAAGCCTATACCATTCCTACACCTTCCATGGAAAAAACTTTGCTGGTAAATGATTTTCTTTTTGTCAGCAAACTTAGTTACGGCCCAAGGATTCCGAACACTCCAATAGCCATGCCTTTTGTTCACCATACCATGCCTATAACTGGCGGCAAATCTTATTCTGAATGCATTGAAATTCCTTATACAAGATGGTTCGCTACGCCTGTTAAAAGAGATGATATAGTAGTTTTCAACTTCCCGGTAAACGATACCTTAATAAATGATGAAGTCAATTTTGGAAGCAGGGTTACTTATTACGAAGCCATAAGACAACTCGGACGTGAGCAAGTAATTCAAAACTATGAAAGTCAGATTATTACCAGACCTGTTGATAAAAGAGAAAATTTCATCAAAAGATGTGTGGCAATTGGTGGTGATACGCTTCAAGTTATCAATGGAAATGTTTTGATTAATGGAAAGCCTCAACAAGTATATCCTGCATCAGAGAGATACTATCGACTTCAAACACCCAATAATTTTGTTTTAGACAACGAAACATTGGCCGATATGGGAATCAAGGTACATGGTGGTGAAGACATTGGTGATACCAGAGATATAGGAATGGCAAACAATTACCTTGTGAACATCACCAATGAAGAGAAATCTAAGTTGAAATTACCGGCAGGTTTTAGCCTCTCTGATTTTATCATGGAACCGGATAATCAATTGTTTCCGTATTATGATACAGCTTCAAAATGGTCTGCTGATAATTACGGTCCATTGTATATTCCTAAAAAAGGGGCTACCATCACATTGAATGCGGATAACCTTGTTCGTTACAAGAGGTGCATTGAAGTATATGAAGGCAACCAACTCATCGAAAACAATGATGGCACTTATACCCTTAACGGAAAGCCTGCAACGAACTATACATTCAAAATGAATTATTATTGGATGATGGGAGACAATCGACACAATTCATTAGATAGCAGGTATTGGGGTTTTGTTCCTGAAGACCATATTGTTGGAAAGGCATCCTTGATTTGGTTCAGCTGGGAAGGCGGTCCAAGATGGAAAAGGTTATTTAATATCATCAAATAAAAGGTTGTTTCTAACACATTTTGCCGTATCTTGTTTGCCCTCCGAAATTTTCGGAGGTTTTTTTTCTCTATTTAATGCCATGAAATTGCTTAATTGAAATTGTTGATACAGGCTGTAACAAGTGGCAAAAATGTAAATTAAAAACCCTTTTATGAAAAAATCAATTTACCAATTCGAGTTTGAAGAATTTGATACCATAGATGAATTAAACTCCTCAGACAAATCACTGCTTTTGGCTGCTAGGGAAGTAACTAAAATTGCTTACGCGCCTTACAGCGAATTTTTGGTTGGTGCTGCAGCTATGCTGAACAACGGCGAAGTGGTAAAAGGAACCAATCAAGAAAACGCTTCCTATTCAGTTGGCATCTGCGCCGAGAGAACACTTTTAGCCTCTGCTGCCATGCTTTACCCAAACATTGGTATTCAAACAATGGCAATTGCTTACCACAACCTAAACGGAACCAGTAACGAACCGGTTTCTCCCTGCGGAATTTGCCGCCAAAGCATCAATGAATTTGAAGGAAGAACAAAACAACCCATAAGATTAATCCTAAGTGGAATGGAGGGAAAAGTAATGATCATTGAAAAGGCAAGCATGTTGCTTCCTATGTCTTTCGGTAGCGACAACCTTCTTCAGGATACTAAAAAGTGATTATATAATTTACTTCCTTATTATCGGCTTTTTTCCATTCAGGCCCGGATTCTATTAACCTGATCGCTTCTTTATCACAAGCTTCGGAAAGTGATTGTATCATTCTTACAGCGTGAGGTTTTCCTTTCTTGTTTATTTTAAAAGCTACAACAACTGCTCTATTGTGGGAAATACCGGAATTGACAAATGGTTTCCTGATATTATTGTTGATGTAGTTTTGGTATTCATTCCATCCAATTATAGGGTAACTGTTGCTTTTTCTGTTCGGTTCATTTGTTTTTTTCAATACCACCTTGTCTAAGGTTGAAGTTTGCGGAACAGCTTTTACGGCAGCAGTTGTTTTTACAGTAACTTCTTCTTTTGCAACATCAGCAAATGCACTTAATTCATTAGCATCTGTCTTCACCTCAACATTTCCTGTTTTACTGTTTTCATCTTCAACATTTGGAGGAGAAACGGTGTTTTCAACTATTCTTGTGTCATAATTTTCAACAACATCCTTTGTAATATTTTCTATTGATGATAGGAGGGGCGTGTTATCATCTGAACTGTTTTCTATTGAAGAATTAACCTTAGGTAAGGAAACAGCAGGTTTTTCATCAACAATGAGAGCAACATCATCCTTCTTTGATGTTATTTTGGATGTTGTTTCTTTTGATGCAGGAACTTGAGTTAATGTCTTTGCTTTGGTTTCTTTTTGAGCCATCAAAACCTGTTCCTGTGAATCATTATTGAAAAACTGGTAACCAAAGAACAAAATAAAAATGAAGGAGGCTGCGAGTGATAGGTAAAAATAAATTTGCTTTGAGTTATTTTGCTTAGGTTGTTTTATCTGCTGAATTTTTTCTTTTAGACCAAGCAATGCTGCATTTGAAACCTCATGTTTAGCATAACCATCTATAGCATCAGCTAGGAAGTTGTCGTTTAATGCGGCACTTTCTAGTTCGTGCATTTCAAGGGCAGACATCTCACCTGAAAGGTATTTTTGAATGTCGGCCGACGAATGTTGATATGGTTTTTGTTTTTCCATGCAGAAAATCCTATTGAACTTGTTCTTGATTTTTTTCGATACAGATTTTCAAATTTCTTCTGCCGTTCTGAATATTGCTTCTTACCGTATTTACATCATTGGATGTAATGGCAGCAATCTCATTGTAGCACTTGCCCTTAAGGTAAAACAAATCAATGGCTGTTTTTTGTTTAGATACCAGGCCTTCAAGACATTGATGCATAAGATTAAGTTGGTCTTCTTTTTTAAAAACCGCTTCCAGATGCACTTCATCTGTCAATTGCATAAATTCATCACTGATTAGTCGGGGTTGTGACTTCTTTTTCCTCAATTTCATCAAACAGTGGTTCTTAGCCAACTGGTAAAGCCAAGCCCTAAAAAATTCTATATCGTATTTTAATACCTTCGTTATCAGCTCTTCATATATGTTAATTACCGCGTCCTGAGCATCTTCACTGTTTTCAAGGTATTTGAGGCAAACGCCGTAAAGCAGATCCATGTAACGCTGGTATACCTCAGCAAGTACGGACAAATCGCGATTTTTCCGATAAGCTTCTATCAGTTCATCATCAGATAAAGTAGAGGATATGTTTTTGAGAAAAGCCAAAGTTTATTTGATGA
>CANHMN010000196.1 GCA_947461645.1 Chitinophagaceae bacterium
AATGTAAATTGTTTATACATTTGCAAGTAACAAACCAATTGTAAACCAAAACTAATAAATGGCATTTCCACCCAGACCCCCCAGAGGGGCTTTCAATCCCAGGTTCAAAAAAGAACAACAACAAGAGCATAGAACCAACTACATGATAAAGGTTCCAGAAGTAAGGCTTGTAGGCGAAAATATTGAGCCGGGTATTTATCCTACACCTGATGCTCTAAAAATTGCACAATCACAAGAACTCGATTTGGTTGAAATTTCCCCGGGCGCCAACCCTCCGGTTTGTAAAATAATCGACTACAACAAATTCCTCTACGAGGAGAAAAAGAAAAAAAAGGAAATGAAAGCCAAAGCCAAAACCTCTGAGGTTAAGGAAATACGCTTCACGCCCAATACCGATGATCATGATTTTGAGTTTAAAGTTAAACATGCAGAAAAATTCTTGATGGATGGCGATAAAGTGAAAGCTCACGTTCAATTCAAGGGAAGAGCAATCATGTTTAAGGAAAGAGGGGAATTACTGCTGTTGAAATTTGCTGACAGACTCAAAGAAGTAGGTGCATTAGAAGGAATGCCTAAAATGGAAGGAAAGAGGATGCTTGTAATGTTTGCTCCTAAGGCGCAACAAAACAAAAAGAAAAGTTCAGATCTTGGAAAACTGGTTGAAAAGAAAACAATCGAGGACATCAAAGATCAAACTCCTCCAACAACCGAACAACAATAATACTCAAGCCATCTGCGGATGGCTTTTTACTTTAAGTTTTACATTGGACATCAGTCTCAACAAATACATCAGTGATTCCGGCTTTTGCAGCAGAAGAGAGGCTGACAAGCTCATTGAGGAATGTCGTGTAACCATCAATGGTAAAGACGCGTTCAAGGGGAATCGTGTGCAACCCGGAGATGATGTAAGAATAGATGGAGAGCCCCTTCGCAAACAAAAAAATACACTTTACATCGCTTTCAACAAACCGAAGGGTATTACCTGCACTACAGATCAAAAAGACAAGACCAACATCATTGATTTTATTAACCACAAGAATAGAATTTTTCCTATTGGAAGATTGGATAAACTGTCTGATGGTTTGATTTTTCTAACCAATGACGGGGATATTGTAAATAAAATTTTAAGGGCCGGAAATGGCCATGAAAAAGAATATGTAGTAACCGTCGATAAGCCATTGAATCAGGATGATATCCTTGAGATGCGAAACGGTATAAAAATTCTTGGAACTACAACCAACAAGTGCTTTGTAAAACAGGAAGGGGAAAGAAAATTCAGAATCATACTCACGCAGGGATTAAATCGACAAATCAGAAGAATGTGTGAGGCTCTTGGTTACAAGGTAGTAACGCTTACCCGTACACGCATTATGAACATTACACTCTCAGGAATAGCTCCGGGCAAATGGCGTTATTTTTCACCAAATGAAATAGCTGCCATTCAGGAGATGCTGAAAAACAGCAAAAAAACTTCCGATGCCGACGGCTTTGGGGAGTAGTCTCTTTTTCTCCTTTAAAATCGAATTCCTTTTATCATCGCGCAGAGACAAAATTCCAATGTAGTAGAAAAAATACTACAAAATACTTGCTTTTTAATATATTTAATTTAACTTCGCAGTCCAATAATATCCTACCAAAGCCACCCAAAGATGCTCCAGGCGTCTTAAAACTATTATCCGTAAAGGCAAATATCTTAATATGATCAATTGGTTAGAGGAGTTGAAAAGCAGGAACCAGCTGTTGTTTTGGACTGGTCTCTACTTTTTTTTGATGACTGTATTTTGTTTAATCCAGGCTATGTATAGTCATGAAAGTATTCTAGGGACAGCCAATTATTTAAAGCCTCTGAAGTACTTTACTACACTTTGTTTGATGAGTTGCACCATTGGCTGGCTCATTTCCTATGCAGATTCAAAAACTGTAAAAAAGATTGTGCCTGCTATGGCATCTTTGTCGATGATTGTATATTCGGCAATCATCTTATTTCAAGCCAACAAATCAACTACCTCGCATTACAACACAAGCAGTCCTTTTAACACTATGATGTACTATGTGATGTGTGTAATGGCGCTGTTGTTTCTGATTTCGATTTTTGTCCTCACTTTTTCTTTCTTCAGACAACGGAAAATTAAATTGAGCCAACATTATACCTGGGGAATCAGAATGGGGCTAGTTATTTTTTGCTTGTCGCTTTTGGTTGGTATGTTGATGGTGGTACTTGGAAAACATTCTATTGGTGGACCTGATGGAAGCAAAGGGTTACATTTTCTCAATTGGAGCAAGAAATACGGAGATTTAAGGGTATCGCACTTGATGGGTTTATATTCTTTACAAATCATTCCATTGTTAAGCTATTACTGGTTTAAAACAAAAGTGCAGGTTTTAGCTTTTTCTTTTCTTTACCTCCTGGTTTTCCTTGCTTTTTTGATTACAGCCTTGGTGGGCTTACCTTTGATTCCTTAAGGATTTTCATTTTGAAATCTATTGTCGTTTCAACTTATAAAACCGATCTATGTTTATGGAACCGGAAGTTCAGCTTGTGCATAAATGGATAACAGAAGTGGTTGTGGGATTGAACTTTTGTCCTTTTGCAGCCAGACCGCTTAAAACTGGAAAAATTCATTTTACGCTAAACAAAGAGGCAACACTAAAATCTGCATTGGAGACATTCGCGAAAGTTTGCAGTATGCTTGATGATGATGATGAAATGGAAACGGCTATTGTGGTTTTACCGGAGGGTTTTGCCTCCTTTCAGGAATATTTGTACCTGGTAGATTGTTGTGAACAGTTGATTGTTAAAGAAGGTTATGAGGGTGTTTACCAAGTGGCCAGTTTTCATCCGGAATATGTTTTTCATGGTTCTGATGAAAACGATCCGGCCAATTTTACCAACAGGTCTCCTTTTCCATTGATACACCTACTTAGGGAGGAAATGCTAGAAAATGCCTTGGAAAAATATCCTCATCCCGAAAAAATACCGGAAAATAACATAGAAATGACCCGTAAATTAGGTTTGGAACACATGAAATCCTTGTTTCTGGCTTGTTTGAAAGGATAGTTTCTTCCGTTGAGGTAAAAAATTAGCGTGATTTATCACTTTTTTTCAGCAAAATGACTATATTTGCGCCCCGAAAAGGTCATTCTTTTCATCATTTCCCACACGGCCCCATAAGTTTCCGTCTGTTCGGAACGCCAGCAGGGAGTAACTAAAACAAGTTATACAATGCCAAAGGTTAAAACCAACAGCAGTGCTAAAAAGCGCTTTAAAGTTACCGGTTCAGGTAAAATCACCTTTCAAAAAGCTTTCAAACGTCACATCCTTACCAAAAAATCTACCAAGCGTAAGCGTAACATGCGTATCGACGGAATGGTTGCTGATGCAAACCTTCACTTCGTTAAGCGCTTATTGGGAATGAAGTAATCAGAAAGGAAATTTTAAACCATTAACTTTAAAAAAATTAGCATATGCCACGTTCAGTAAATGCAGTAGCCAGCAGAGCTCGCCGCAAAAGGATTTTAAAAGCCGCAAAAGGATATTACGGTAAA
>CANHMN010000197.1 GCA_947461645.1 Chitinophagaceae bacterium
AAGGAGATTATTGATCTTTTGAGCTGATTGGTGTCTTGAGTATGGCCTAAATCCGTGCTCTCTTAAAAAGATATCAAGATGTTAAGATGTTAGGATGTCAGGACCATATTGTTCTTCGATTGGCTGGAATTTTCGCTTTTGTTCAAAGAAAATAAAGGACTCGATCCATGTTCCATGATCCATCAGCCGAAGGCGGTCCATGCTCCATCAACGAAGTGGTCCATGCTCTATCAACTGAACCTCCTACCCGTTTCTTTTTCAATTGCTTTACCTCCAGCGATGCCTCCGGTATGAACAAACAAAATTTTGGCATCACGCACATCGTTCGTTTCAATATAATCAAGCATGGCGACGAAAGCTTTTCCCGTATAAAGTGGATCTAGTGGAATATTTGATTCATTAAAAATCTGTTCCATACGGTCCAAAAGTTCATCTTTGTATTTGGCATATCCGCCAAAATGATGGTCTGAAACAATGGTAAGTTGCTCCATCAAGTCGTCAAGTATTTCTCTAGGAAATCCGCTATAATTAAACATTTTACGCATTTCTCCTTCAGCATCGAAACCTTTCAATACAGGCACGGCAACAAGTTTGGTTCGTTCCGGTATGGACAAAAGTATTCCACATGAAGTAGTTGTGGTACCTTGAGCGACAAAAACAAAGTCAAAATCGTTGTCTGTTTCTGCCATAATTTCTTGACATCCAATCATTCCGTAGTAATTGGCCCCTCCTTCGGGAATAACCATTGTACTAGGGAATTTCAAGACGAGTTCCTCATGGTATTCCTTTTCATGCCGCAGCGCATATTCTTCACGAGAAATAAAAACCAGTTGCATTCCGAGTTCTCCACATTGTTTTAGCATTTGGTTGGAATCCGAATGAAGCTCTTCACCACGAACCAGACCGATCGAATTAATACCCTCTTGATTGCAAGCTGCCGCCGTTGCCAATAAATGATTGGAATAGGCACCACCAAAGGTAAGTACACCTTCGTACTTCATGGCTCGACATTGTTTAACATTGTATTTTAATTTGCGCCATTTATTGCCCGAGATCAACTCATGTATGAGATCGTCACGTTTCACGAACAATTTTACATTCCTGTTGTTACAAGAACGAAGATGAATCTTTTCTATGGGTGAAGGCAGTTGCATAATCCTTTAAATTTAAAGTGATTCAATAATTTTTGTGTACATGAGCGACGATTTAAGTGGGTTCTCTAAACGGTCAAATTTGACGGAAGAAGATTACTACATCAGCGAAGAGGGTTACATTATTTTTACAGAAGCATACCATTTAAAACGTGGTTATTGCTGTAAAAGTGGATGTAAGCATTGTCCTTATGGCTTCGACAAAAAAACGGGTGAACTAAAAAAGGATCAATAAATTCCTTTCTCTGGAAATTTCCCTTTAAACTGTCCTAACACACTTTTGATGTAGGCAATATCTTTGTCAACATTTCCTGTTGGCTCAAACAAACTGTGAAAACCTCCTTTCTTGTTTTCAAAATCCATATAGCAAATATAAATCGGTACCTTGGCTTTCAAAGCAATATAGTAAAAGCCTTTCTTCCAGTTAGGGTTGTAACTTCTCGTTCCTTCTGGAGTAAAGACCATGTACAACTCTTCTCGTTTTTCAAACAAGCCAACAGCCAAATCAGTGATGTTGTTATTTTTCTTGCGGTCCACAGGTATTCCTCCGAGTCCTTTTAGTATCCAACCCAGTGGAGGAAAAAACAAATCCTTTTTTATGAGTATTTTGGGCTTGATACCATATAGAATAAAGGCCAAACGACCGAGAACAAAATCCCAATTGGACGTGTGTGGACCGACAACGATGACACATTTTTTCACACCTTTTGGAGAATTCTCTTCGATTTTCCATCCAAAACACCAAAAAAGAAATCGAGCAATATTTTTCATGCTCAAATTTAGGTATAAAACAATTCACTTACTTTTGTTCCATGCAAGCACTTAAAGCTATAACGCGCTCACTTGGGTTACTTTTTTTAATCGGGGTTTTATTCGGAATCGTTCTAATTGCGAATACGGTACTTGTAAGTCCTAAGCAAAGTCAATTGGATTATATTCCAGCAGAAGCCGAAATGGTGGTTAGAATCAATTCACGTGCACTAATCGAACAAACATTGCAGTCTGTTTTCATCGACTCAGAAGATGAAAAATTGATAAATAATCTTTTTAGAAAAATAAAACAGCGTTCGAAAAACGGCAAGAAAATCGAGAATGATGGTATTGATTACCTCTCTGACATTGTTTTATTTAAAATGCCTTTTAAAACAGCTTATGTTATTGGAGTACTAGTTAAACTGCATGATAAAGATGCTTTTGAAGAATCAATGGCAATAAATGTTTCTCCTCATCGCGTGGCATTGACGCACAACGATGTAGGTCTCATTCTCAACTATCGTGGAAAAGAAAACAACCATGCAGCTGCAATTGATTTAGAACAACTCGCTGATAATGTTCTTTCCAATTCGATAAAAAAACAAAAAGCACCAGTTAGCGGAGAAGCATTGATTGTCTTGAGCAGTAAACTCGGTAGACTTGAATTGAAAATCGTTGAAAATTCTTTTGTGATGAATGGCTCATTTTCAAAAGATCAAGCGATGAATCAAGTTGTAAATGCTCATTTAAAAGAAAACGGATTTTTTATTGCCGGTTATAATCTATCGGAAATATCTTCAGATTTCACGGAAAACGCGGTCGAATACATCAACTTCAACTTTTTAGGTTTTGGTCCAGCAAAAAGTGATGGAATTCCTTCAGTAAAGCTTGAATTGCTTCTTGGGTTTAAAACGAAAACTGATTTCATTTCACTAGTGAAAGAAAAGATAGGAACATCTGTTCTAGTAAATGAAGATAAAAGACTAATTACAGCGATGAATCAACCTTATCATTATAAAATACTGAATGATAGCACTTTTTACATTGGAAGCATCCAAAATCCAGAGTTTAAAACTTCTAAGCCATCTTCACTTTTTAAAATAAACGGGGACCCTGCAACATTTTTTAACTACAAAGCCAAAGGGGTAGCTATGACGTTTATAGAAATGTTGCCTTTATTCCATGCAACAAAACAAATGGCTTTAATGACTGAATCCATTGATATAAAAATGACGCACAAAAAAGAAAAACAACTTATCCTTGAAGGGAAAATAAAGTTCAAAAAAGGGGCTTATCCTTTACACGAAATTGTCCGTTTTTTAGTGGCCGGAAATTTCATCCTGTAGTTTATCAAAGTAACCAGCAGCTAAACGCATGCGCGACCCATACCAAGAAAAAAGCTCACCATCCACAAAGATGACTTTAGCCTTTGGAAATTGTAATTCAAACTGTGCGCGATCCGTTTCTTTAAATGGATAAGGTTCTGAACTTAGCATGACAACCTCGGGGTCATTCATGTCGAATGTTCTAAGTTCTGGATACCTATTTACCTCACATACGTTATGAAAGCCTGCTTTTTCTAACATCGAATTGATGAAGGTTTCTTTACCCGCACAGAAATTCGGATCTTTCCAAATAAGGT
>CANHMN010000198.1 GCA_947461645.1 Chitinophagaceae bacterium
ATAAAAAGTCCAAATACAAAACAATTAGCCACTATGCCAATACCACTAAATTTGCTGAATTTGAATTTCAGATGAACGGGCAAGAAAAAGTATAGTGCTGAAAAAAGAGTTAAAAAAAATAACAACCCTAAAATGGCTGAATAGCTGAGGAAAATATTTTCCGAAAAAATGAACCCCACCACATACGGAATCATCATTCGCAATAGCGGACTTTTCTTCCACAAGGGTATTAGGTTCGGATGCATTCGCGAATGTAAACAAGCAACCGATTAATTTTATTGAAGTTTATTTAATAGAAGATAGCAGGATAAAGCCACATTGAAAAAAGTGAAGTAACTTTAGCAACATAAGTCAACAGCTACCTTAAAAAATGTTCAAACAACTTCTTGCTTACCTGGTTTGTTTTTATTGCTTTTGTCCTGCGCTTAGTTTTGCACAGCTTTTTAAATCGAAGAACTATCCGCAAAATTATTTCTCCTGGCCTGTTGGAACCAAAGTGGGCATAGTGGCAAATTTTGGCGAACTACGTCCGAATCATTACCACATGGGGCTGGATTGCAGAACAGATGGACAGGTAAATGTACCCATACTTGCCGCTGCTGATGGCTACATTGCAAAAATACATGTAGATGCAACAGGTTTCGGTAGATGTTTGTACATCAATCATCCCAATGGCTTAACGACAGTATACGCTCACCTCAACAAAATGGCGCCTAACATTGAAGCCTATTTGAATGAACAACAATACAAACAAAAAAAATGGAAGATTGATGTGGAGCCATCTCCCTCTTTGCTGAAAGTTAAAAAAGGTGATTTCATTGCCTATAGTGGTAATACAGGGGGCTCCCAAGGCCCGCACCTTCATTTTGAAATACGAGATACTAAAACAGACAAAGTACTCAATCCGCTGCAATTTGGCTTCCCTATACCCGACAATATACCTCCTGATGTATTGAGACTATCGGTATACGACAGACGAAAAAGTACTTACGAACAGGTTCCAAAAATATATACCCTAAAAAAAATTAACGGTGTTTATAAGCCATTAAACGGGAATATTACCATCAACTTTGATAAAGTAAGCTTTGCCATTACAGCTTACGACAGGTACACAGGCTCAACCAATCAAAACGGAATTTTTGGAGCTGCAGTTTACCTCGATAATAAGTTCGTTTCAGGTTTTGAAATGGACAGCATAAGCTATGACGAAACCCGGTACCTCAATGCGCATATTGATTACAAAACACGTGAACAAGGCGGACCCTATTTACAACATTTGTCTCCATTGCCCGGATACACTGAAGGTATTTATCAAACTGCAAATAATAAAGATGGCATCATTAACTTAAACGATAACAACTCTCATCAAATTCGTATTGATGTGTTAGACGCCAACTACAACAAATCTGCTATTGCATTTGAATTGACCAAGCCAAACTACACTCCAAACATTTATACCGAAACAAGCGATAAATATTATTTCAAACCACTTCAAATAAATGTTTTTGATGAGGGTTCATTCTCTTTTTACTTACCTGAAAAAGCTATTTATGATTCCTTTCATCTAAAAGTTACAGGAAATACAACAGAAAAAATGTTCAGCATGCTAAATACTTTTGTTCCTGTACAACAATATTTTCCCGTAAGAATAAAAGGCGATTACCCTATCACAGACAGCGGTAAAATAATCATGAAACAATGGGCAAACCGAAAAGAAAAATACAAAAAAGCCTTTTGTGAAAAAGGATGGTACCGATCGGATTGGAGAGATTTTGGAACTTACCAACTCATCAAAGACATCACAGCTCCCACCCTAATGCCTATTGGCAGTTTCAAAGACGGTTGCAGATTGGGTGCAAGCAGATTGATCATGTTTAAAGCTACAGACAATACCAAAGTGATAGCGTCTTTTACAGGATTGCTCGATGGCCAGTGGCTGTTGTTCAGCAATGACAAAGAAGGGGCATTTGTTTATGAAATAGATAAATATTGTCCGCCCGGCGAACATTCCCTTACCATAATTGTTACTGATCTGGCAGGAAACAAAACAGAAAAACAATTTCGTTTCACCAGATAAATTTTAGTTTCATTATGGCAGCTTTAACCGAAGGAAAAAAAGCCCCCTCTTTCAAAGGAAAAGACCAAAACGGAATAATGATCTCTTTGTCTGACTTCAAAGGACAAAACGTTGTACTGTATTTTTATCCTCAAGACGATACACCTACCTGTACTGTTCAGGCTTGCAACCTCAGAGACAATTTTGGTTTATTGAGAAATAAAGGCTTCGCAGTTATTGGCGTTAGTCCGGACGAAGTGACCAAACATAAAAAATTTGAAACCAAACACGAACTTCCCTTTACATTGATTGCCGACCCAGAACTTAAGGTAATTGAGAAGTATGGCGTTTGGGGTGAAAAAAGCATGTACGGAAAAAAATACATGGGCTTGTTGCGAACCACCTTTTTGATTGACAAAAATGGTGTCATCCAAAAAATATTCAGCAAACCCAAAAGCAAAGAGCACGCTAAAGAAATCATGGAAGCATGGAATGCACTTTCCTGATGCTTTAGGTAAAAAGCCATTCCACTTCGCCAAACTGAATGGTGTTTTGAACTCCATCTGTTTCTACCATTAAGAATCCCTGTGCGTTTACACCCAAAATTTTGCCCGAAAAAACCTCGTCGGCTTTTTTGAAAGAAACCACCTCTTGTTTTCTGTACAACCTGTTGTTGTAGGCATTTAGCACCGCTTCAACATTTGCGTTCAGAAAACTAGGTAAGGAAGTCATTAAATACGAATGCATTTCTCGCGCCGTTAACTCAGGATCATAGTATTTGCCAGTTAGTTGAGTGAGAGATAGTGGGCGACCTGCAGATGGAGAAAACGAAGTTTGATTCAAATTAATACCAATTCCTACAACAGACCATTGCCAAAATTTGCCACGAATTACATTTTCAATTAAAATTCCTCCTGCCTTTCTGTCATTGATAAATAGATCGTTGGGCCATTTGATGGAAATTTCTTGCCCAAGCAGGCTTTCTAAAAAGGATGCACAGGTGTTGGCAATAAACATATTAAAAACAAAGTGGCTATCATTAAGTTGGTTAGAATGTTGCAGGGCTATAGAAATAGCGAGGTTTTTTCCGTTTTCGCTTTCCCATCGCTTACCTCTTTGACCCTTTCCATCGGTTTGATGGGAAGTAAACCAAGCATTTCCATGAAGTGCCAAACCTTCACGAATTTGTTGTGTGGCATAGTTGTTGGTACTGTCTGCCTGTATCAGCGACTGAAAAAGTAAGTTTGGGTCCATGTCTATTCAAATGGCAAAGAAATAGTACTTTTGAGTTATGGCGCAATCTAATGGATATTCATTGAAATTGCTGAAATGCCACAAATAATCGAAAACAAAAATTGAACCCTTTTGAGTAATTTGAACGTATTGAACAGCCGCTCCAAAGGTCCGGCCAGATTGAACAGAAACAGTAAGATTTTCAAAACCATCATCAAAGCCAT
>CANHMN010000199.1 GCA_947461645.1 Chitinophagaceae bacterium
CCAGGGGAGAGGGGGGCTTAATATGATTGTGTTTTGAATTTTTAATTTTGCATTTTGAGTTTTTTTGGAGCCTCACCCCGCCTGCCTTAGGCAGGTTTCCCATCTCCCGAGGGAGAGGGGAGTTTAATAAAACAGTATATCTTATTCATTTTGAATAAAGCCGATTTTATTTCGTTTGGGTGGTGGGCTTTCAATCAATTTTTTTATGGCATCAAAGAGCAAATCAATGTTCTCGTCATGGGTATTTACTACCTGTTCAAGTTTTTCTACTTTCAATAAAATCTCCTGGTTTACATGTATCATTTCCCTCATAGCCGTAAAAATTCTGATGATACGAATATTGGCTTCAATGGCTCTTTTACTGTTTAATATACATGCAAGCATTACTGCCCCATGTTCGGTAAAGGCAAAAGGGGAAACTGTTGCATGTTTAAGCATCTTGAACCGGTCGCAATTTGCGACCAGTTCATTTTTTTCTTCAACATTCAGTTGAAACATAAAGTCTTCGGGAAATCGATTTATATTTCGTTTAACCTGTTCGTTTAATCTTTTGGTTGTAACGCCATATAATTCGGCCAAGTCTCTGTCAATCATCACTTTTTTACCCCTAATAAGCAAAATTCTATTCCATATGTTTTGGTCTGTGTGCATGCTGCAACAAAAATCACTTAACTGATGTGTTCAAAAAAGGGAAATTGACGCAAAAAAGAAGGTGATTAGACCTTAAGAAGAGAGGAAAAAATGTAAAGAATAGACCATTCTGAACCTAATGGATGGCTTTACCCTTTGACCTCACCCCCAGCCCCTCTCCAAGGGAGAGGAGTGTTTGATACTTAAGGCTTGAGTATATTATTCTAACCATTCACCAAATACCTGAATTTTACTATCATTACTTTCTTTGTCTTGATACAAAGAAAGTAACCAAAGAAAAATCAAGGCAAACCCGATCGCTCCGCGCGTTTTGCCAGGCAACGCAACTATCTCTGGCTCTCCCTTGGGAGAGAGGGTGTGATAAATGTATTTTGAATTTTTAATTTTGCATTTTGAGTTTTTTTGGACCTCACCCCTCCTGCCTTACGGCAGGTTTCCCCTCTCCCGAGGGAGAGGGGGCTTAATAAACGTGTTTTGAATTTTCAATTTTACATCTTACATTTTCTATCTTTGCCCCCATGGCAAACGAAATCAACAACTTCCAGGAAATTATCTCCCATTGCAAAGAATATGGATACATTTTTCAATCCTCTGAATTGTACGACGGACTTAGCGCTGTCTATGATTACGGACAAATGGGTGCCCAGTTAAAGAAAAATCTTCGAGATGAATGGTGGAAAAGCATGACCCAATTGCACGACAATATCGTTGGTATCGATGCCGCCATCTTTATGCATCCTACCGTTTGGAAGGCAAGCGGACATGTTGATAATTTCAGTGATCCAATGATCGACAATAAAGACAGCAATAAAAGATACCGCGTAGATCATTTGATAGAAGCTCATGCAGAAACTTTAGATAAAGCAGCAGCCGATGCATTGATTGGTGAAATGGACAAACTATTGGCAGCCGATGATCTTGCAGGCTTAAAGTCTCTTATCGACAACAACAAAATAAAATGTGGCATAAGTAAAACTTGTAACTGGACAGATGTTCGTCAGTTTAACCTGATGTTCAGCACACAAATAGGAAGTGTTGCCGAAGAAGCTGATACCATCTATTTAAGACCTGAAACCGCACAGGGTATTTTTGTAAACTTCCTCAATGTACAAAAAACAGGAAGAATGAAAATTCCCTTTGGTATCGCTCAAACCGGAAAAGCTTTCAGAAATGAAATCGTTGCCAGACAATTCATTTTCCGCATGCGTGAATTCGAACAAATGGAAATGCAATTTTTTGTACGCCCCGGTTCACAAATGGAATGGTATAACTATTGGAAAGAAACCAGAAAAAAATGGCACGAAAGCATTGGTATTCCCAGCGAAAAATTAAGGTACCACGACCATATTAAATTGGCCCATTACGCTGATGCAGCATTGGATATTGAATTTGAATTTCCATTTGGATGGAAAGAACTGGAAGGTATTCACAGCAGAACAGATTTTGACTTATCTCAACATGCAAAGCACAGCAAGAAAAAAATCCAGTACTTCGACAACGATTTGAATCAAGAAGGAAAACCAATCGGAAACTATACCCCTTTTGTTGTTGAAACCTCTGTGGGTTTAGACCGTTTATTCCTTACCGTTATATCCCTCGCCTATCAGGAGGAAAAATGGACCAAAGAAGATGGTACAGAAGACAGTCGTGTGGTGATGAAAATTCCTGCAAAAATTGCTCCAACCAAATTGGCCATTCTCCCATTGTTGAAAAAAGATGGATTGCCAGAAATTGCAACCCAATTGATGAATGAATGCAAATCGCATTTTCATTGTTTCTATGAAGAAAAAGATGCTATTGGTAAAAGATACAGAAGAATGGATGCTATCGGCACACCATTCTGCGTTACTATAGATCATCAAACCAAAGAAGACAATACTGTTACCATTCGTTACAGAGACACCATGAAGCAGGAACGCATCGCCATCAGCGAAGTAAAAGATATCGTAGCAAAGGCCTGCTGTTAATCAGTGTCTTAACATTTTTTTGGCAGATAACCCATGAGGTAATAAAATACCTTTGGCAACTCCTCTTTTTTTAGGATTGCTTTCCCTTTAGAAAGAATTTATAACAGCCAAAATATACATAATGAAATTTCCATCATTCAGCTATTTGTTCAATAACGCCAAAACAACCTTTCTTCGTTTTCCATTGATGATGGTATCTGCTATCATCGCAGTATCTGTTGGTATTTATACCATTGAATGCCGGGAGGAAACAAAAAACTTCTTTCCCTATCTCAATATAATTCTCTCTGCAGGCATTGGCATTCCATTGTTTTTTTCAGCAGCTGTTCTTTCTGCAAAATATAAAAATAACGGACGCATCAAACTCGTCAGCAATTTTTTGGTAGTATTTTTCCTGCTGTTTATTTTTTTGAGCTTCCCTCATGAAGAATCTACCCTCAACATCAATCAACCCTACATCAAATTTGTTCTCTACATTGTTGGTGCACACCTGCTTGTTTCTTTTAGTCCTTTTATGCTCAACCAACAATTGAATGGCTTCTGGCAATTTAACCGAATACTTTTTCAAAGAATCATTATAGCAGGTATTTTTTCAGGGGCATTGTTTCTAGGACTTTCGCTTGCTGTAGTTGCAGTGAACGAACTGTTTGAAATTAAAATACATGAAGAACTGTATTTCGAAATGTTGATCATTATTGGAGGTATATTCAACACACTATTTTTTGCAAACGGCATACCCGAAAACCTTGATGAACTTGAGCAAATGAACGAATACCCAAAAGCCTTAAAAGTATTCGCACAATACATATTATTACCATTGCTCTCGCTTTACCTTATAATCCTTTACATCTATGGCGGAAAGATTATTATACAATCCAATTGGCCCAAGGGTA
>CANHMN010000200.1 GCA_947461645.1 Chitinophagaceae bacterium
CTGTTTCTTGCATCAACTTTTCCAATAGAGGAGAAACGAATGCCATCGGAGCTGCGCTCAACTGAAAAATAAGCTGTAGTGGTTTCCGATTCTGTTGTCCACGCAACATCAGCCTGATTGTTTTTTAAGGTTGCGGTAACTGAAGTAAACACAATAGGAGTAGTAGCACTTTCGGTTACGGTAAAATTCACGCCAGGCGTAGGAGTATCGCCACCTGTATTATTGTTATTGTTTACTGCTAATCCGGCTGCATAAAAAGAAATACTTCCGGTTCCGGTAGCGGGTGCAGTCCAGGGAACATCAATGGTATAGGAGGACGTTGGCGTGGTAGAAGTAGCTGTTCTTGCAGAGGTTTGTTCAATGTAGTGTCTTGACAGTACAGTGTTTTTTCTAGCACCTGTTGGAATGGTGCCCCATGTATTAATGTCTGTGTTGCCGCTGGTAGTTGCAGCCATCAAACAAAAACCATAACTAGGATTTCCTGAGGTAGAAGTGACTTTAAGTTGAAGCGTATAATTTGCACCCGGGGTGTATTGCGTAACCGGGTTAGAGCCACTTAATAAGGAAATAGAAGTAGACGCATTAAAGCCACCACCTGAATGACAACGGGAACAAGTTCTGCCTGCATTGTCCCATGAAGCACCCGTAAGTCCTTGGTTTGTTACAAATGCACCTCCACCTGGTTTTGCCAAATCAAACATTTCACAGCGTGAAGTTGGACTGTTTTTAAAACTTAAAGAAATGGCGCCGGTAATTATAATAAGTGCAGAAACGAGGTAAAATTTTGTATTCATACAATAAGATGTTACAAATGATCAATGGTTTGTTTGCCCAAGGGCTATGTTAAAATTTTATTTAGAGTTCTGCAAAATACTTATGAAAGTAAGGGATGGTTTCTATCCCCTTGTAAAAATTAGCTAAGTCGTATTTTTCGTTAGGGCTGTGAAGATTATCGCTATCCAATCCAAAACCCATGAATACTACTTTGATGCCAAGTTCTTTTTCAAATAAAGAACAAATAGGAATACTTCCTCCTCCACGAACGGGGATGGGTTCTTTTCCAAAAGTGGCCTCCATCGCTTTAGCTGCTGCTTGATAGGCTTTGCTGTCGATAGGTGTTACATAAGGCTCGCCACCATGATGGAGAGATGCTTTAAGCGTGATATAAGGCGGTGCGATTTTCTCGAGGTGATTGATTAAAAGGTCTGTAATCTTTTGGGAAATTTGATTGGGAACCAATCGTGCAGAGATTTTTGCATAGGCCTTAGAAGGTAAAACGGTTTTAGCTCCTTCGCCGGTGTAGCCACCCCAAATGCCATTGAGTTCAAGCGTTGGACGAATACCTGTTCTTTCATTGGTAGAAAATCCTTTTTCACCCCACAATTCCTTTACACCCAAATCTTCGGCATATTCTTTTTCGTTGAAAGGTGCTTTTGCCATAAGCGCTCTTTCTTCTTCAGTTGCAATCGCCACATCATCATAAAAACCTGGAATGCTAATGTGATTGTTCTCATCGTGCAACGAAGCAATCATTTTAGCCAAAATGGTTATAGGGTTAGCAACTGCTCCGCCATATACGCCGCTATGCAAATCTCTATTAGGCCCTGTAACTTCTACTTCTATGTAGCTCAGTCCTCTCACACCAACATCAATACTAGGGGTATCTAGGCTTATCATTGCGCTGTCGCTGATTAACACGCAATCTGCTTTTAATAAATCTTTGTGTTCAGCAACAAACTTGCCAAGATTTGGAGAGCCCACTTCTTCTTCACCCTCAATACAGAATTTTACATTACAGTAAAGAGAGTTTGTCTTTACCATAGTTTCGAAAGCTTTCACATGCATGTAGACCTGGCCTTTATCGTCACAACTTCCTCTGGCAAAAATTTTCCCATCAACGATAGTTGGATCAAAAGGTCCATGCTTCCAAAGTTCCAAAGGCTCAGCAGGTTGAACATCATAATGGCCATAAACAAGTACGGTAGGTTTTGAAGGGTCGATCATTTTTTCACCATATACAATTGGGTGTCCTTCTGTAGGATAAATATCCACTTTGTCGGCACCTGCCTCTAGCAAACGATGCTTCAACGCATCAGCACATTTAATCAAATCATCCTTGTGTTCTTTTTTTGCACTGACACTTGGAATTCTCAATAATTCAAACAGCTCTTCCAAAAAACGGTCTTTGTTTTTTTTCTGGTATTCTTTCCAAACTTGCATAATGGTGGTAATTAGATGATAAAATGAGTAACAAATGTAGAATATTGGAGTATTAAAGTAAAAATTAAAAAGTAAAAATTAAAAAGCCTAGCTGCCGTAAGACATGGTAAAAATTCAAAATTCAAAATTCAAAAAATGAAAAAGCCAAGCTGCCGCCCTAAAAACATAAATGCGATTAACTTATCTATACAAAAAGCTCTAAATAATTAAACAAAAATTATTTTACGCTACGATTGCTTAAGTATTTATCAGCCTTTGTGTCATCATTCTTGAGGATGTTTGTGGTACAAAGCCTGTGTCTGTTAGGAGAGGTTGATTAACCGTTAAGCCTGGTTTCTACAAAATCCCAATTAACCAGTTTCCACCAGTTTTCTATGTAGTCTGCTCTTTTGTTTTGGTATTTGAGATAGTAAGCATGTTCCCAAACATCCAAACAAAGTATTGGAAAACCCTTGTGTTCAACAGAGGGAAGGTCCATTAGCGGATTATCCTGATTGGCGGTACTTCCAATCTTTAATTGCCCCTGATTGGTATAAAGCCAGGCCCATCCGCTTCCAAATCTTGTTTTGGCGGCATCGGTGAATTGAGTTTTAAACTGCTCAAAACTGCCAAAGCTTGATTCGATTTTTTCCAAAAGCTTGACTGCAGGTTTATTGTTGTCTTGTTTCGGACGCATACATTTCCAAAACAATTCATGATTGTAGTGTCCTCCACCATTGTTTCTGAATTTAGTTGAATAGGCGGATGTTTTTGCCAGCGCATCCTCCAATGGTTTGGTGGTATCTATTTTTTCAGCAACTGCTGCTTCTTTCAGGTTTTTTGCATAGGCAGCAGCGTGTTTGGAGTAATGGATTTCCATAGTGGCCGCATCAATAATGTCCTCCAATGCATTGTAAGCATAAGGCAAAGGTGTTTGTTCGTAGCCGGTTTCAAAGGAAGTATTGCCTGGTTGATAGAAGCTGTTTGAACCACTCCATTTCTTTATTGTTTCAGACCAGCCTTTTAACCCAACAGCCAGCAATGCTGAGCCCGCAATCGTATTTTTTATAAATTTTCTTCTGCTGTTTGTATTCATGTTGCAAAGATTGAAAGTGATTTTTTTTCGGAGTTACTCGCCAATGCGAAATTTCTTTTTAGCATTACCAAATAAAGCTGTTTTTCTCAAAAGTTTGAAGTAGTACTCTTTGTTGAATAAAGCCGAATCGTTCATGGCTTTGTAAGTTAAAAAAACTCCAATTGGTGAAAGTACAATTGTTGGCAACCACATTCCAA
>CANHMN010000201.1 GCA_947461645.1 Chitinophagaceae bacterium
CCTATTTTTTGAAAATCATCATCAAACATCCACACTGCAGGATGAAATTCTACAAAAACAAATTCCCCACCTGGCTTTAGAGACCCGGATACAATAGCAGCCCACTTATCGAGATCAGGCAACCAACCTATTGTGCCATAAGTAGTGAAAATCATGTCAAATTGTTCGTCAAGATGATTGGCTAATTCATAAATATTGCAGCAAATGAAATTTGCTTCGCAATTGATTTGTGCTGCTAGTTCCTTTGCTTTGGAAATTGCTACATCAGAAAAATCAACTCCGGTTACAATTGCTCCCATTCTTGCAAGCGACAAACTATCTTGTCCGAAATGACATTGAAGATGTAAGATTCTCTTTCCTTTGATATCACCAATCAACGACAATTCAATATCCTTCAATGAAGTCTTACCATCAAGAAAACCATCCATGTCATAAAAAGCAGACTCCAGATGAATCGGTGTTTTTTTATTCCATGCGCTTTTATTAATATCGATATAATTGATGGGCTTATCCATACGTTTTTGCTGATGTTAAATCTTTATGCTTTAAGCAAACCGTTCCAAACTTTTTTGCCTTGTATTTTTCTACCCACGTACATAATCAATACAAACAGAAAGAACAATGGACCAGTAAAGCCAAAAATGGCAACGTATTTTGTTCCATAGAATTTCTCCATGGGTCTTCTTAGTCTTTCTGAAATGAGGTACATGCTTGGTACCATCACTAAAGTCAGGAAGAAGGCAAAGATCAATCCGAAAATGATTGTCCAACTCAAAGGTCCCCAGAACACCACACTGTCGCCACCAAAAAAGATATGCGGATTCAAATGCTGAAAGAAGGATACGAAATTGATGTTGAATCCGACAGCAAGTGGCAACAATCCAAGAATTGTAGCAACAGCTGTAAGCAATACTGGAATGATACGAATTTTACCGGCCATGATTGCAGCCTCACGTGTACGCATACCTCTTCCTCTAAGCTCATCTGTAAATTCAATTAACAATATTCCGTTCTTGATTACAATTCCCGCCAAACCAATGATACCTACTCCAAGCATGATGCTAGCAATTGTCATTCCTGTAATCGCATAACCCAAGAACACCCCAATGATGGAAAAGAAAATTTCTGTAAGAACGATGAATGGTTTACTTAAAGAATTGAATTGCAAAACCAAGATTAGGAATATCAATCCCAATGCGATACTTAAAGCCATACCTAGGAAACTGTTGGTTTCTGCTTCTTGCTCACCTTGTCCGGTTTGCTTTATTGTTACATCTGATGGTATATTGGTAATGGATTTGAATTTTTCGATTTTAACTGCAAGCTCTTTATTCACTTTAGCAGTCATGGAAGGATCAAGTACATTGGATTGTAGTTGTATGGTACGTTTTACATTTTTCCTGAGAATAGCCCCCGATGTATTGGTATAATCAATGGTAGCAACAGCACTAATGGGAATGGATTTGATACGCATGGTGTTCATGTCCATGAAAGTCAATCGCAAATTCATCAGGTCAGTCACATTGTTTCGTACCAGATCGTTGTACCTGAGTTGAATTTTATATTCATCTTCTCCATCTTTTAGTTTGCTCACTTCTTTTCCGAAAACTGCAGTTCTGATTTCCATTCCGATTTGGCCAGTACTCAATCCTTCGAGCATTGCTTTTTCGCGATCTACCTTGATGGTTATTTCGGGGCTGTTGAGATCGACGTCTAGCTTCAAGTTTTCAACACCTTCGGTTCTATTGTTGTCGAGGTATTGATTGAGCTTCGTTGCAATGGAAGCGATTTCTTCAAATTTATCTCCAACGATTTCAATGTTTACCGGAGGGTCTGTTGGCGGTCCGGCATCTTCCTGAGCCACCTCAATGCTGGCGCCCGGAATACCTACCATTTCTTTTCTTATCGCATCGAGATACGGTTTTGTTTCTTTTCCGTTGCGCTCTTCAAATTCAACAAAAGAAACCTGAATTCTACCCAAATTGCTTTGCACACTTCTGTTGTTGCTTCTTGGATTGTTTGCACTGTTGGCAACATTGGCAATAACACTTTCAACTATACTTCCTTCAGCACCCGGTTTTTCCTTTTCCAAAACCTTCAATACTCTTTGTTCTAAAATACGTGTAACACTGTCAGTGGCTTTAACGTCGGTACCGGGAGGCATTTTCAAATAAACATACACAAATCTTGGGTCGCCGCTCGGAAAGAATGTGGCTTTGTTTCCTCTTGCCATCAAAAGCACAATCGACAATGGAAAGAGTAAAAAAAGCGAAACAACAGCCCAAACCGGTCTTTTGCCCTTAAGAACCCACCTCAGCATTTTTTCGTACCTGTTCATCAGGCCGGGTAAAATTTTAGTTTGAAACGTATGAATAATTCCTCTGAACACATAATTGTTTAGTACTGCAAGCAGCATCATGAACAACAGGAAATTTGCAAAACCGTGAGAACCGAACAAATGAAGTAGGATAGCCATGATGATTGAAGCAGCAAACCACCATTTCCTAAATACACTGTTTTTAGGCTCTTCATGCTCTTTACCTTCAGGCTTCATGAAGCTTACCGCAAATACAGGGTTGAAAATGAAAGCCACAATTAATGATGCTGCTAAAGTAAGAATCAGCATGGTTGGAAGGTATATCATGAACTTTCCAATGATGCCTTTCCAAAACAACAATGGAAAGAAAGGAGCAAGTGTAGTAGCTGTTCCCGCCAGTACCGGAATAAAAACTTCGCCTGCAGCCTCTTTTGCACTTTTGACAATAGGTACTTTACCATTGTTGTAAATTCTATGTGTATTTTCAATAACAACAATGGCATCATCTACAATGATACCCAGGCCAAACAATAAGGCAAACAGTACAATGAAGTTCAGTGTAACGGGTGTTCCCACAATAGCATCAGCAATGGGTAGGAACATAAAGGCAACGAATACACTAAGCGGAACACTAAGTGCTACAAAAAAGGCATTGGTAACCCCCATGAAAAACATCAAGATAATCAATACCAATACAAATCCAATTATAATGGTATTTACAAGGTCATTGAAGGAAGTAGCTGTTGCCTTACTCTGATCGCCGGTTATTACAACTTTCAAACTTGGAGGCAACTCTTTGCTTTCCTTCATCTTGGCAACGATGTCTTTTATTTTTCCGGCTGCGGAAATCAAATTTTCGCCTGCACGTTTTACAATGTTTATGGTAACCACATTTTTACCATCTAATCTTGCATAACTGTCTTTTTCCTTGATGGTATCTTTTAAGTCTGCAATGTCTCTTAAATAAACCGTTGAGCCCTGAGCGCTGCTTCTAACCACAATGTTTTGTAGATCATTTGCACCAGTAAATTGTCCCTTTACTTTAAGCGTTCTTTTCATATCGCCAACGCCTATCAAGCCGCCTGTGATGTCATTGTTTTCTCTTGCAATGGCATTTTCAATATCCATGAAGCTTATTCTTGCCGCTTGCATTTTATAGGGATCAACATTAAC
>CANHMN010000202.1 GCA_947461645.1 Chitinophagaceae bacterium
ACTACAGTGAATGGTTGTGATAGTTTGGTGTCACTTCATTTGACTGTTAATTCTTGCGATGTTACGCTTAACTTAAAAGTTTTTATTGAGGGGTATTACATCGGTTCCGGATTAATGCGACCCTTGTTGTATCAAAGTGGATTAAGCAATTTGTCCACGGAAACAGATTCAATTTTGGTGAATCTATGGCGAATTGATCATTTGCAAAACACCCTGCCAGATTTTTCAGCTAAAGCCATTTTGAATACCAATGGTAATCTTTCACTGATACTGCCTTCTTGGTGTATCAGCAACAGTTATTACATTGCAGTTAAACACAGGTACAGTATAGAAACATGGAGTAAAACACCAATGTTGATTACAACTGCCAATGCCTACGATTTTAGCACAGCACAGTCTAAAGCATACGACAATGGAGTCAATGCCCCTATGAGAAATATGGGTGACGGGCGTTTTGCAATTATAAGCGGTGATTTGAATCAGGACGGTGGGATAGACATGCTTGATTTATCCGAAACCGAAAATGATGCTGCACAAGCATTAACAGGCTATCAATCTGCCGACCTAACGGGTAATGGTATTGCAGACCAAAATGACCTGTTGCTTGTGGAAGACAATGTTACCAAATTTATCTATTTTGCAAGGCCTTATTGATGTAGTTTAATTTTTTACTGCATTTGTTCATAATAAATTATACAAACAACCATTTGCTTTGAATAGGGAAAGGTATTTATATTTCTTTTGGTTTTCTTACATTCTGCACAAACCACAATTCCCCACATTTTGTATAATACCAGTCATTTCTTAGCAAAAAATTGCGGGGTTTGATTATACTGACTTATTTTTGCGTATTCATTTTATAACCAACTCATTATGACCTGGAAAAACTTTTTTTCGTCTTCAATTGGTAAAAAATTCTTGATGGGTCTTACTGGCCTGTTTTTAATTCTGTTTCTTATTGTTCATGCAGGTATCAACGCCTGTATTTTTTTAGATGACAACGGAAAAACATTCAATGAAGTTGCTCGCTTCATGAGTCACAACTGGATTATGAGGTTCTTAGAAATTGGTTTGTTTGCAGGACTAATACTCCACATTATTCAGGGTTTAATGTTGTGGTCACAAAACAACAAAGCACGTCCTGTTCAATACCACTTCAATCAGCCTTCCAAAAACAGCAAATGGTACAGTCGCTCGATGGGAATTTTAGGTACACTTTTGTTGTTGTTCATCATCTTGCATTTGAATCATTTTTATGTAGGAACAAAAATGGAACTCTATGGTGGTGTTAAAGCTGAGCGCTCGCTTTTTGAAGAGATGAAAGTGGTTTTTGCTGAGCCTTTAGTGGTATTCATTTATATCGCAGGTTTGGTTGCTTTATTTTGGCATCTTTATCATGGATTCCAAAGTGCCTTTCATACATTCGGCATTCATCATAAAAAATATACTCCGCTGCTAAAAACGCTCGGAACAGGGTATGCAATTGTTGTTTGCCTGCTTTTCGCTTTGATGCCCATTGCAATGCACTTGGGTTGGATCAAATAATACGCAATCAATACCTCAAAACACAAATCATTCAATCATCACAATAAACCAATAACCAACTATGGCTTTAGATGCAAAGATTCCAAAAGGTGAAATGGATAAAAAGTGGAGTGAATACAAAGGGCATGTAAAATTGGTAAATCCTGCCAACAAGAGAAAACTAGAAGTGATTGTGGTGGGGACCGGTCTTGCCGGAGCCTCAGCTGCAGCCTCTTTGGGAGAACTCGGTTATAAAGTTAAAGCATTCTGTTTTCAGGATAGTCCGAGAAGAGCTCACAGTATTGCTGCACAAGGTGGTATCAATGCTGCAAAGAATTATCAAAACGACGGAGACTCCGTTTTTCGTCTTTTTTATGATACCGTAAAAGGTGGAGATTACCGTGCCAGAGAAGCCAATGTTCATCGTTTGGCTGAAGTAAGCACTTCTATTATTGATCAGTGTGTGGCGCAAGGTGTTCCCTTTGCTCGTGAGTATGGGGGTTTGTTGAGTAATCGTTCATTTGGTGGAACGCAAGTGCAGCGTACATTTTATGCTGCAGGTCAAACCGGTCAGCAATTGTTGTTGGGTGCATACAGCGCATTGGAAAGACAAGTAGCACTTGGAAACGTTAAGATGTACTCTCGTCATGAAATGCTTGATATTGTTAAGATTGATGGTGTAGCTAGGGGAATCATTGCAAGGAATTTAGTAAATGGTAAAACAGAAAGACACTTTGGTCATGCAGTTTTATTGTGCTCGGGTGGATATGGCAATGTTTTCTATTTAAGTACAAATGCCATGGGAAGTAACGTAACTGCTGCGTGGAAAGCACATAAGAAAGGCGCTTTTTTTGGGAACCCTTGTTTTACTCAAATCCATCCTACATGCATTCCCGTTAGTGGGGACCATCAAAGCAAACTAACGTTAATGAGTGAGAGTTTGAGGAATGACGGAAGAATTTGGGTGCCCAAACAAAAAAGTGACAATAGGAATCCAAAAGATATTCTTGAAAATGAAAGAGACTATTATTTGGAAAGAAGATATCCCGCATTTGGAAATCTAGTGCCAAGAGACGTAGCCTCAAGAGCAGCGAAAGAAAGATGTGATGAGGGTTACGGAGTTGGTACCACAAAAATGGCTGTGTATCTCGATTACAAAGACGCCATCATGCGCTACGGTAGAACAGAAGCCGGTAAAGCTGGTTTGGAAAACGCATCAGATGAGGTTGTTTTCTCCTTAGGTAAAAAAGTAGTGGAAGAAAAATACGGCAACCTTTTTGAAATGTATGAGAAGATTACCGGTGAAAATCCTTACGAAACACCTATGAGAATTTATCCTGCGGTTCACTATACCATGGGAGGTTTGTGGGTTGATTATGAATTGCAAACAACGGTACCCGGATTGTATGCATTAGGGGAAGCTAATTTTAGCGACCATGGAGCCAACAGATTGGGAGCTTCTGCTTTGATGCAAGGACTAGCCGACGGATACTTTGTTATTCCATACACTTTGGGAAATTATTTGGCAGAGGAGATCAGAACTGCTTCTATTTCTACTGATCATGAGGCTTTTGTAAATACCGAAAACCAAGTAAATGAAAGATTGCAGCGTTTAATGGACATTAAAGGCAAACAAACCGTTGAAAGCTTCCACAAAAGATTGGGTAAAATCATGTGGGACAAATGCGGAATGGCAAGAAATGAAGAAGGGCTCAAACAAGCCATTGAAGAAATCAGACAATTGAAAAAAGAATTTTGGAGTGATGTCAGAATTCCCGGAGAAATAAATGAATTCAATCCTGAATTAGATAAAGCCGGTAGGGTTGCAGACTTTATTGAATTGGGCGAATTGATGTGTCTTGACGCACTCAACAGAAATGAAAGTTGTGGTGGGCATTTCAGAGAGGAAAGCCAGACTGAAGATGGTGAAGCAAAACGTGATGATGAA
>CANHMN010000203.1 GCA_947461645.1 Chitinophagaceae bacterium
CCAATTGAAGGGTAAACGAGTATTGGTTACCGCCGGTCCCACACATGAAGCCATCGATCCAGTTCGTTTTATTGGAAACCACTCTTCCGGAAAAATGGGTGTTGCTCTTACAGCAGCTTTTGCCGCAAGAGGTGCAGAGGTTATTTTGGTTTGCGGCCCCGTACAAGTTGATGTGCCTCACAACATCAATGTAGTTAAAGTCACTTCAGCAGCCCAAATGTATACTGCCTGTATGGAAGTTTTTCCTGATTGCGATATCGCTGTAATGTCTGCCGCTGTTGCAGACTATACAATAGAATTTGTTTCTGAACAAAAAATAAAAAAGTCGGAAGATGAGCTCAAACTAACTTTGACCAAAACTAAAGACATTCTCAAATCATTGGGAAGTATAAAAAAAGACCATCAGCTCTTGGTGGGTTTTGCCTTGGAAACCGAAAATGAAAAAGCAAACGCTGTATCTAAACTTCATCAAAAAAATGCAGATTTTATTGTGATGAATTCACTGAACGACAAGGGCGCAGGTTTTGGTTCTGACACCAACAAAATAACTATTTTTGACAAGTCGGGTAAGGAAATTGAATTTGAACTGCTCCCGAAAAAACAATTGGCAGATGTTATCATCAACACCATTTTAAAATAGCCCTATGAAGCAACTGATTTTGATTTTGCTGTTTGCGGTTTCAACTTTTTCCGTGCATGCACAAGAGCTAAACGCCAGAGTTTCTGTTGTGGCTAACAGGGTTGGCAATAACGTGAACAGAAGTACTTTTCAAACTTTACAGGCTGCCCTCAATAATTTTCTTAACAACAGAAAGTGGACTTCAGAAACTTATACCGTTCAAGAAAGAATTGGTTGTAATTTTTTGCTTAACCTTGAATCAACAGATGAGCTTAATTTATACAAGGCCTCACTTACTATTCAATGCGCAAGGCCGGTTTTCAACTCTAGCTATCTCTCTCCACTAATTAATTTTAAAGACGACAATATTGCCTTTAAATACCAGGAGTTTCAACAATTGGAATTCAATGACAATAGAGTAACAGGCAATGATCCTGCTTTATCCAACTTAACTGCGGTTTTTGCTTATTATGCTTATATGATAATCGGTTTCGATGCTGCTTCCTTTACTAAAAATGGAGGTGACAAATATTTTCAAAAGGCACAAAATATTGTAAACAATGCTCCAGATGGCGGCTTGATTTCCGGTTGGAGAGCTTTTGATGGCATCAGAAACAGGTATTGGCTTGCCGAAAACGTAATAAATTCAAGGTATGCAGCGATGCAAGATGTTTATTACGATTACTACAGAACTGCAATGGATAAATTGTATCAAGATGAAAAAGCTGCAAGGGCAAGTATGCTGGAGGTTTTAATGCAGTTGGATAATTTTGTTTCTGAAAATCCAAACAAGATGATCACCCAGTTTTTTCTTCAGGGCAAAGCATCCGAATTAATCAATCTTTTTTCAAAGGGTACGCCACAGGAAAAATCAAAAGCGGTTGAGGTGCTTTCCAGAATTGATATTTCAAATGCGAACAGATACAAAGACGAGCTGAAATGATAATTACCTTTGACTTCAAAACCTTAAAGCATTTTTTATCCTTTTCTTTTTTTGGATTATTACTCAATGTTTTTTTATTATCCTGTTCTTCTGAGGATAATATCCCCTCTGATGTGATTGAATTCAACAAGATGAAGCAAGTTTTATGGGACGATACCAAAGCGCAGGTTTATGCCAAAGAAATATTATCAAAAGACTCTTTGAAAAATGATACCATTTGGTACAATGCCATGAGGGAAAAAATATTTCAGTATCATCACATCAACAAAGAACAATACGAAAAAAGTTATCGTTACTATTCCCAACATCCTGATTTGTTTATTAAGCTGACTGACAGCATCATCAAACAACAATCAGAAATTCCCAATAAATTCAACAGTAGAAAACCGGCATTTTTCAATGATAGTTTAAAGAAAATTAAAAAAGAATATGAGTAAAGTATTTACAACTGCCGCCGATGCCATCGCAGATATTAAAGATGGATCAACAATTTTGCTGGGAGGTTTCGGCTTGTGCGGCATCCCGGAAAATTCAATTTCAGCCATTGTAGAAAAAGGGCTCAAAAATCTTACCTGTGTTTCCAATAATGCAGGAGTAGATGATTTCGGAATAGGTCTGATGCTCAAACAAAAACAAGTAAAAAAAATGATCGCCTCCTATGTTGGTGAGAATGCTGAGTTTGAGCGACAGTTACTGAGTGGAGAACTTGAAGTGGAACTCATTCCACAAGGTACATTAGCTACGCGTTGTATGGCTGCTGGTTATGGTATGCCGGCTATTTTTACTCCTGCTGGTATTGGTACTGAAGTGGCTATTGGTAAAGAAACAAGAATTTTTAATGGAAAAGAATACTTGCTTGAAATGGCTTTTGATGCTGATTTCGCCATTGTAAAAGCATGGAAAGGCGATGTGATGGGCAATCTTATTTTCAGAGAGACAGCAAGAAATTTTAATCCTTTGATGGCCATGGCCGGAAAGATTACCATTGCGGAAGTGGAGGAGCTGCTTCCTGCAGGCGCATTGGATCCTGACCACATTCATACACCAGGCATTTACGTTCACCGTATTTTTCAGGGTAAAAGTTATGAAAAGAGAATTGAGCAAAGAACGGTACAACCCAAAAAATAAATTCATTACTTATTTATTAATCTGAAGAAATGGCACTTGATAAATTTCAAATCGCGCAAAGAATAGCAAAAGAACTTAAGGATGGTTATTATGTAAACCTGGGCATTGGCATACCTACACTAGTGGCCAACTACATTCCTGCAGGGATCAACGTTGTACTTCAAAGTGAAAATGGATTATTAGGTATGGGGCCTTTCCCTATTGAAGGTGAAGAAGATCCGGATTTGATTAATGCCGGAAAACAAACTATAACCACTGTACCCGGGTCTGTTTTTTTTGACAGCGCAACCAGTTTTGGAATGATAAGGTCCGGTAAAGTAGATCTTACCGTTCTTGGCGCAATGGAAGTAAGTGAAAACGGAGATATAGCAAACTGGAAAATTCCCGGAAAAATGGTAAAAGGCATGGGTGGGGCGATGGATCTCGTAGCCAGTGCGAAAAATATTATTGTTGCCATGATGCATACCAATCCAAAAGGAGAAAGTAAGCTCTTGCCTAAATGCGATTTGCCGCTTACCGGAATCAATTGCGTTAAAAAAATTGTTACTGATTTAGCTGTTTTGTCTGTTACTCCAGAAGGCTTCAAGCTTTTAGAACGTGCTCCGGGGGTTAGTATTGATGAAATCAAACAAAAAACAGCGGGAAAGCTTATCATTGAAGGAGAGGTGCCCGAAATTGAATGTAACAGTTAGGCTTACCTGAAGCTTATGGCCTTAACAGCTTTGGTTTTCCTGATCAGGAATGTTGGTATCACAAG
>CANHMN010000204.1 GCA_947461645.1 Chitinophagaceae bacterium
AAATTTTCCTTGTTTGTCTACCAGGGTTAAAATTCCAATGTTGTTTTTCTTTCCTACTTTATAATCATCAGCCCCAAAAGCAGGTGCGGTGTGTACAATGCCCGTTCCATCCTCAGTGGTTACAAAATCGCCGGTTATCACTCGGAAGGGTTGTGCACCTGGCGTTTCTTCCTGAATTTTTTCAATCGTGTTAGCGTCAAAGGGAAGCAGCTGTTCGTATTGGGTGTCTTCTAAATCTTTACCGGTGAAACTTGCTGCTATTTTCCAAGGAATAACTTTATCGCCTTCTTTATAATCTTCAAATGGAGAATTTTCTGCTTCAGCTTTAAAATATTTTCCAATCAACGCTTTGGCTAATACAATATTGATAGGTAAAAAAGTATAAGGGTTAAAGGTCTTTACCAACACATATTCAATTGACGGTCCAACGGTAAGTCCGAGGTTGGAAGGAAGTGTCCATGGTGTTGTGGTCCAGGCCATTAAGTAAAACTCACTTGCAGCGTATTCTCCTAAAGCCTTTACCAATGTGTCATTCAGCGTTTCGTTTTTTACCTTGAATATCACAACGGCACTGGTATCTTTTACATCTTTATAGGTTCCGGGCTGATTCAACTCATGCGACGACAATCCGGTTCCGGCGGCAGGAGAGTAGGGCTGAATGCTTACGCTTTCGTAGAGGTAGCCTTTTTTATACAATTCGCTGAGGCACCACCATAAACTTTCGATGTAGTTGTTTTCGAAGGTTACATAGGGTTGTTTCAAATCTACCCAATAGCCCATTTTTTGGGTGATGTCGTCCCATTTGTCTTTGAACTGCATCACTACCTCGCGGCATTTTTTGTTGTAATCTTCGATGGATATTTTTTTGCCGATGTCTTCTTTGGTAATGCCCAATTGCTTCTCCACGCCCAATTCTACCGGCAATCCGTGGGTATCCCAGCCGCCTTTTCTTTTAACCTGAAAGCCCTGCATGGTTTTGTAGCGGCAAACCATATCTTTCAACGTTCTGGAAATAACGTGGTGAATACCGGGCATGCCGTTAGCGCTTGGCGGACCTTCAAAAAACACAAAGGGTTTGTTGCCCTGGCGGAGGCTTATACTTTTTTCAAAAGCATTTTCAGCTTCCCATTTTTGAAGCATTTCCTTGCTGATATTGGGCAAGTTGAGCTGCTGGAATTCGGTGTATTTGGCTGACATAATCGGGTATCTGCTATAGTATTTTAATATGAAATCAGGCGCGAAGTTAATGAATTCGCTTGTTTAATAGGCTTAGCACGTTTAAGGTTTAGGGTTTAGTCGCTACGCTAGTTTAGGGTTTTGAGTTTTGAATTTTTCCTTTTGACTTTTCACCACGCCTTACGGCGGGCTAGCTCTTGACCTTTCAGTTTTGAATTTTTAATTTTTAATTTTGCCTTTTAACCAAATCTACAAAATATCATTATCTTGCTATATATCAATTACCAAAACATGAACAAGCTTTCGTTATTCTTCATTTGTTTATTTAGCTCGATTCAAATTTTTGCACAAAGCAATATTCCATCTTATGTTCCTACAAATGGATTGGTAGGTTGGTGGCCTTTTAATGGTAATGCAAATGATGAAAGCGGAAATGGGAACAATGGTACAGTGAATGGTGCGACTTTGACGAGTGATAGGTTTGGGAATGTGGGGAGAGCTTACAGTTTTGATGGGGTGAATGATTTTATTAATGGATCAGTATCAAATTTTTCCAATACATCGAAATCTACATTAGCTGTTTGGTTAAGATGCACAGGAGATGCTGCTGGTTTACCATACGATATGTTTTTTCAGTATGGCCTCATAGGTACCCATACATTTACATACTCTTATAATTACTCAAATGCACAATTTGACTTATCATCAAGATGTTTTACGAGTCCATATAGTATTCCGAAAGAAATTAGAAACGGATGGCATCATTTCATAATTACTGATTCTTTAGATTTAACAACTGTTTATGTAGACGGTATTTTAATTAGTAACATAACTAGCGGTGATTTTAATAATTGTTATGCAGGGAGTAATGAATTTTTAATAGGTGGAGAAAACGACCCAATTGAAAATCAATACTTCACAGGCTCTCTCGACGACATCGCTATTTACAACCGCGCCCTCACTCCACAAGAAATCACAGCGCTTTACCAAGGTTCTTCCACACAAAACAACACAGGGGGTAATTTAGGCATTAACACCAATACGCCACATCCTTCAGCAGCATTGGATATCACCGATACGCAACGCGGTTTGTTGATACCCAGAATGACAGCAACCCAACGCAACAGCATCAGCAACCCTGCAGAAGGTTTGATGGTTTACCAAACCAACGAGACTTCAGGATTTTGGTACTTCAATGGTGTAGACTGGAGCAACATCAATAGCCAGGGCATACAGGGGCCGCAAGGTCCTCAGGGTATACAAGGTCCACAAGGAGAGCAAGGTATACAAGGACTTCAGGGAGCACCAGGCAATGGATTTCAAAATGGTACAGCCAACGGACAATTGCTGTACTGGAAAGATAGTGCATGGATAACCGTTAGTCCGGGTACCAATGGCCAAACGCTTACTTTGTGTAATGGCGTTCCGCATTGGGGGCCATGTCCTGTAGATACAATTCCTTCAACACTAGTTACTATTGGCTCCCAAATTTGGGAAAATAAAAACCTGAGTACTTCAACATATAATAACGGAGATCCTATTCCACATGTTACCGATTCTGCTCAATGGGCAAGCTTGACAACAGGTGCATGGTGCTGGTACAACAACGATAGCGCCACTTATTGGCAATATGGAAAGTTGTACAATTGGTTTGCCGTAAATGATCCACGAGGATTGGCTCCATCAGGTTGGCATGTTTCCACTGAGGATGATTGGAGCAAATTAGTGAAGTTTTTAGATCCCAATGCAGACACCACACTTAATGGCTGGCAAAATACCAATGCCGGAGGGATGCTGAAATCAACAACCCTGTGGAACAGTCCCAATACCGGAGCAACCAATAGCATTGGTTTTGGTGCGCTTCCAGCCGGCCGAAGATTCAGTAGCGGAATATTCAACAGAATTGGAGATTTTGGCTATTTCTGGACATCAACTGAAAACGATGCATCCTTTGCAAAGTATCGATACATGAGCAACGCCAGTTCAGACATCCATCGGTTTTTCTTCAATAAAGTGGTCGGATTTTCTGTTCGATTGGTAAAGGATTAGGGCGCTTCGCGGGGTCAAGTCGCTTCGCGGGTTCAAGTCGCTTCGCGGGTTCAAGTCGCTTCGCGGGTTCAATTCCGCTGCGCGGGTTTATAGTTTATAGTTTAGTCGCTTCGCTGGTTTAAGTTCGCTTCGCTTAGCACGTTTAAAGTTTATAGTTTAGTTGCTTCGCTGGTATAAGTTCGTTACGCTTAGCAAGTTTAAAGTTTATAGTTTAGTCGCT
>CANHMN010000205.1 GCA_947461645.1 Chitinophagaceae bacterium
AAAAGAAATCAAAAACATCCGTGAATTCATCAAAGGAAAAGAGCAGGAAAAACAAGGTTACGGTCAGGTTGAACAGGTAACAGTTTTGAATGTGTATTATGAAGCTCAGCAATACATCAGAAATAAAAATACAGTTCCCGGCGAACAAGAAGAAAAGCTCGTTGCGGATGCAGAAAACTACATCCAACAAGCAATTGATAAAATCAACAAGCTACTTGCCGAAGATTGGACCAAATACAAGGAATTTGTGGAAGGTAAAAACCTTAAGATTTTTAAATAAATCCATTTAAAAATATACTCCTTTTTTGAGAATACAATAATTCATAGCTAAAACAAAAAATTGAATCTCACTAATGGAATCTAGCGAATTCAATCAATGCGCAACAACCATCATGCTCATTCGTCCGGCCAACTTCGGCTTTAATGAAGAAACGGCAAGTTCGAATAGTTTTCAAAAAAGCCGTAACGACAATAATTTAACGGACATATCAAATCTTGCAATTGCAGAATTCAATCATTTTACGGATACCCTTATTCAGCATGGTATAGGTACCATCATAATTGATGACACCCCCCTACCGATAAAACCAGATGCAATTTTTCCCAACAATTGGATTTCCACCCACAGCGATGGAACCATAGTGCTTTATCCCATGTTCGCACCCAACCGAAGAATGGAAAGAAGAGCAGATATTGTAGCACTTCTAAAAGAAAACTATGACGTAAATCGAATTATTGATTGGTCACACCACGAAAACCAGGGTATTTTTTTGGAAGGGACAGGTAGCATTGTTTTTGACCATAACCATAAAACCGCCTTTGCCTGCTCCTCGCCAAGAACAAATAATGAACTGTTTCTGGAGCTTTGTACTCAGTTGTCTTATAAACCTATATTTTTTAAAGCCATTGACACTCATCAAAAAGATATTTACCACTGCAATGTTGTAATGAATATCAGTGACTGTTTCGCTGTTGTTTGTCTGGATGCTATTCCATCTACACAGGACAGAAATCAAGTAATTGAAGAGCTAAAAAAAAACGGAGTGGACATTATAGAAATTTCCATCAATCAGATGATGCAATTTGCAGGAAATATGTTGTCGGTTCGTAACCAGCAAAACGAATTGTTTCTAGTAATGTCAAACACGGCCTTTCAAAGCCTGAACGAACAACAAAAAGACCAAATCGGAAATTACGCCAAGTGTCTTCCCATAAACATACCCATTATTGAAAATCTTGGTGGCGGTAGTGCCCGTTGCATGATGGCGGAACTATTTCTGCAAAAAAAGCACAAAAACTAAAATAAGGTAGCGTAATCATAAAAGTGCATTAATAAACTTCCTTCATTGTACAAACCAGCTTAGCAAGTGATTTGCTGCTCCTAAGAAATAAGCCACAACAGCCTGAAAATAAAGGATTTCTGAAAAAAATCCCCTTTAAAAAGCATAAAGCCATTTTATACAACTGTTGAATAAGATGTTGAAAATTTCAAATTAAGGTAACATGGTAATTTGAAAAAATGTAGTATGTTTGCGCCCGATGAAAAAAATCCAAACATTCATTGATCATCGCAAGGGCTTAAAAAAAGCCGTTTCCAAATATTTTCAAAACGAAATCTTTTCAGGTTTCGTTTTTTTTTGCCCAAATTTTAAAATTCCATGCTAACCATCACAGAACTTACACCGGATAAAATTAACCGACTGCTCAACGATGCGATGTTGTTCGCCAACGGCAAAAACATCACGGCTAACAAAAAGGTTTTTGTTTCCAATTTATTTTTCGAAGACAGTACCAGAACCAAATCGAGCTTTGAAGTAGCAGAAAGGAAATTAGGTTTGAATGTTATTCCTTTTGATGTAAATCAGAGTTCGGTTAACAAAGGTGAATCCCTGTATGATACGGTAAAAACACTAAAAGCTATCGGAATAGATTTGGTCGTTATCAGGCATAAGAAAGATCGTTACTTCGATGAATTGCAAGGAATAGACATGGCAGTAATCAATGGTGGCGATGGTACAGGAAACCACCCCTCTCAATCTATGCTTGACCTTATGACTATCAAACAGGAGTTTGGCAGCTTCGAAGGGCTGCATGTTGGTATTGCAGGTGACATTAAACACAGCAGAGTGGCTCATTCTAATGCAGAAGCTTTACAAAAGCTAGGTGCAAAAGTAAGTTACTCAGGCCCCAAAGAATGGTTCGATGCTGAAACTATCGAAAACGGTGTTTATAAGGAGATGGATGAATTGATTGAACAAGTAGATGTGCTGATGTTACTACGCATTCAACATGAAAGACATGATACCAAATCAAGCATTTCTTCAAGCGAATACCTCCAAAAATATGGATTGACGGTTGAAAGAGAAAAGCGGATGAAACCACATGCCATCATCATGCATCCGGCACCAGTAAACAGAGGTGTAGAAATAGCATCTCCTCTTGTAGAATGCCCGCGTTCCAGGATATTCAAACAAATGGAAAATGGTGTATATGCCCGAATGGCCATTTTAAAAGATGCATTGGAAAATCGGGGATGTGAATTTATTGAAGCATAAAATAGGTTAAGTAAACAATGAAACAAATCTCATTAATTAAAAACGCGTCGCTGCTGTCGGAAACGGGAGCGCTTTTTACAACAGACATCAAAATTGAAGACGGTATTATTTCAGCAATCGGCAAAGATTTAGAAGTACACGGCGAATACATAGATGTAAATGGAATGTTTGTCAGCGCTGGTTTTATTGATGTTCATGTTCACCTTCGCGAACCCGGTGGTGAACACAAAGAAACTATCGCAACAGGTTCTCTAGCAGCAGCAAAAGGCGGATTCACCACGATTTGCCCAATGCCCAACACCAAACCTGTTCCTGACAGAGTAGATCGTTTCGATGATTTAATAGATAGAATAAAAGCTTCAGCAGTAGTTAAAGTAAGACCTTATGGCGCCATAACTGAAGATTCCAAAGGTGAAAAATTAACTAATTTTAAAGCCCTCAAAGAAAAAGGAGCTATAGGTTTTACTGATGATGGCGTTGGCGTGCAACAAGCCGGTGTTATGTATTCAGCAATGCAGGAAATTGCTAAAATTCAAATGCCCATTGCAGCACATTGCGAAGACAATTCGCTGATTTTAGGTGGATGTATACACGACGGCAAAAAAGCACAGGAGCTTGGTTTAAAAGGCATTCCAAGCGTATGTGAATCAGTTCACATTGCACGAGATATTTTATTAGCTGAGGCTACAGGTGCACATTATCATGTATGCCACGTTTCAACAAAAGAATCCGTTAGGGTAATTGCTGACGCCAAAAAAGCAGGCATCAATGTAACTGCAGAAGTATCTCCACATCACCTGGTTCTTACAGAAGAAGATATTCCTTCTGCTGACACCAATTATAAAATGAATCCCCCACTCCGTTCAATAGAAGATCAAAT
>CANHMN010000206.1 GCA_947461645.1 Chitinophagaceae bacterium
CATGCAAAGTCACCACATCACTTTGTTGAAGCAACTCTTTTAAACTTTTACTGTCTGATGCATTTCCTAAAGGCAATTTGGTTTCTACATCATAAAAAATAACTTTCATTCCAAGTGCTTCGGCTAAAACACTAACCTGACTTCCTATATTGCCATAACCTACAATGCCGATGGTTTTTCCTCGTAATTCATGACTGCCTTTAGCATCCTTCAACCAAATACCTTCATGAGCTGCTTTGTTTTTATCAATAATTTTTCTCACTAACACAATAGCTGCACCAATTACCAATTCTGCAACACTTCTCGTATTGCTGTAAGGAGCATTAAAAACAGCAACACCATGCTTTGTAGCAGCATCAATATCAACCTGATTTACACCAATACAAAAACAACCAATAGCCTGAAGTTTTGGTGCAGCTTTAAGCACCTCCTCTGTGATCAAAGTTTTACTTCTGATACCAAGGATATGAACATTTTTAATTTCTTTGATTAAATCTGTTTGGTTTAATGCGCCACTTAATTTTCTGACATTTACGTAACCCGAGTTTTTAAATTGAGCAATGGCAGCATCGCTGATGTTTTCTAAAAATAAAATATTGATTTTCTCTTTGGGATAACTTGTATTTTTTTTCTCTGCCATGATAATATCTCCTTATTTTGCACAAATATATTTCATATTGAAGAAATTTACTAATGAAACAAAGCCTTAGTTCAATATATACCAAACGCTCCTTTTTGCTTCATTCTAAAGCACTTTCAAGCCTTTGCTTCTCAATAATGTTATTGATAGGATGTCAGTCTAAAAAAGACCAAGAGACTAAATTACCTGAATCTTTCAGCTACTCCTTGCCCAGCCCCACTCCCATTAGTTCAGATTCTTTGGCGAGGTATAATGGTGTATGCAATTACTGGTTTGATTCTTTTTTGAAAAACTCAAAGTTCAATGGTGGAATGATTGTAGCCAAAAACGGAACTGTGGTTTTTGAAAAATACCAAGGAACTGGTCACCTTAATACAACTGATACTGTTAATGAAAATACCCCTTTTCACATCGCCTCTGTGAGCAAAACCTTTACCGCTATGGCTGTGTTGAAACTATGGCAGGATAAAAAAATAAACATCGATGATGAACTGTCGAAGTATTTTCCTGATTTCAATTATACGGGTGTTACCATAAGATGCTTGCTCAACCACAGAAGCGGATTGCCCAACTATGTTTATTTCATGGATGAATCTGGATGGGACACCAAAAAATGTGCTTCCAATAATGATGTTTACGATTATCTAGTCAACAAAAAAAACACTTTAAAAAATATCGGCCAACCTAATAAATATTTTAGTTACTGCAATACCAATTACGTATTGCTTGCACTCCTTATTGAAAAAGTCACTGGCAACAGCTATCCCGAACATTTGAAGAAAACTATTTTCGAACCTCTTCAAATGAAAAACACCTTTGTATATACAACCGCAGATTCTTCAAGAACCACTCCAAGCTACGATTGGAGAGGCTATCAAGCCGCTTTCATGGATATGGACAAAGTATATGGTGATAAAAATATTTTCTCTACCCCGCGCGATATTTTAAAATGGGACAGATTGCTGGCTTCGGGACAATACCTCAACAAAGAAACACTGGAAGCTGCTTATACACCCTACTCTCATGAAAGAGGCGGCATCAGAAACTATGGCTTAGGCTGGAGAATGTATGCTTTCCCCGATGGCTATAAAATCATTTACCACAATGGTTGGTGGCATGGTAATAATGCCAGCTTCATCAGACTTCCCAAAGAAGATGCAACAATTATAGTTTTAGGTAACAAATACAACAGATCAATCTATAAAGCAAAATACCTCATAGGTCTATTCAGTATAAAGAACGCAGGCAATGAAGAAGAGGAATAAATAATCCTACCCAAAAAACAAGTACGCTAAAAAGATAGAAGTAATAACGCCTACCAGATCAGCCAACAACATAGAACCCACTGCATATCGTGTGTTCTTTACCGATACTGCACCAAAATATACGGCAATCACATAAAAAGTAGTATCAGATGAGCCCTGCAATATGCATGACAACCTGCCTGCGAAAGAATCAACACCAAAGGTCTTCATCGTATCCACCATCATTCCCCTGGCACCACCTCCGCTAAACGGCTTGATCAGTGCAGTTGGTAAACCGTCAATAAATCGTGTATCCGTTCCAGTCATCACTAACAAAGATTTTACTCCTCCAATCAACATATCAAACGAACCGCTCGTTCTCAATAAACTAATGGCAACGAGCATTCCAACCAAGTAAGGAATGATTCGAACTGCAGTATCAAATCCTCCTTTGGCACCCGAAACAAAAGCATCAAAAATGTCTATCTTTTTATACACACCGCCTAAAACTATCAATAAAAAAAGTATCAGAATTAATCCACTGCTTAATGAGCCTGAAAACAACTGCACCTGATCTGCTTGCAATGATTTGATGTAAACAATCAAAGTTGAAATCAATATTGCAATTCCTGCAACCCACATTAAAATCACCGGTTGAAAGAGATTGATGCGCTGACGAATACTCACAATAATCATCGCCGCCATGGTTGCAACAAAAGTGGCAATCATGCATGGAATGAATATATCCATGGGATTGGCAGCTTTTGCAGCCGAACGAAGCGCAATGATGCTCACCGGAATTAAGGTTAACCCTGACGCATGCAAACACAAAAACATTATTTGTGCGTTGGAAGCAACCGACTTGTTGAAGTTCAATTCTTGTAAGCTCTCCATCGCTTTGATACCAAATGGTGTGGCAGCATTATCAAGTCCCAGTAAATTGGCCGAGAAATTCATCATCATATGTCCCATAGCAGGATGTCCTTTAGGAACATCAGGAAATATTTTGGAGAAAAACGGACCAATTATTCTCGACAAAAACCTTATTCCACCTGCTTTTTCAGCTATTGCCAAAAAGCCCATGAACAAAGCCAAAAATCCAATCAATTTTAAACAAAGCGTAACGGCAGTCTGACAAGTCTCCACAATCCCATCTGCAGTTTGTAATTTGTAACAAAGAATCGTCGATTCACCGTTTCGAACATAATTAAATCCCTCGCTTGTATAAGTATTGCCGCTGTCTGTTTGTTGAACCAACTGAACGTCCGCCTTAGAAATTTCCAAAGAGGAAACCTTCAACGTATCTCCGGATTTTCCCGTAACCATAGCCGAAAAAATGCCCTTGTCTTCAGGCAAAACCACCAATTTTATTAAGCCAACAACTACTGCTATAATAATAAACGCCGACCAGATTCTGCTTAATGTCATAAGTAAGTATTGAATATCAAAGTTGAAAAATAACCATAAATGGTTAAAAAGAAATAAACAGACGACAAATAATGAAGCCGAAGGGA
>CANHMN010000207.1 GCA_947461645.1 Chitinophagaceae bacterium
ATTTGATATTGAAGTATTGGATATCATTACCAAGGATCAAGCTAAGAAAGCTATGGCTGCAAAAATGGAGGAGTACAAACAAAAGCAAAAAATAGAGTTGCAAAAAGCTGCCGCTGCCAAAAAAGAACAAGACAAGATAGAGGCTGCCGGTAGCAAGAAAAAATAAAAAAGTAAACGATCAATTCTTTATGCCGCTCTGATTTGGAGCGGCATTTTTATATGCATTAACCAACTTAACCGCTTCAACTGCTTCTTTAACATCATGTGCTCTTAAAATTGAGGCTCCGTTCAAAAGGGCAATAGTATGTAAAACGGTTGTCCCATTGAGGGAATGGTCGGCATCAGTGTTCAAAACTTTTTGAACCATGCTTTTTCTGGAAACACCGCATAGCAAAGGCTTTTCAAGTATTTTCAGAGCCTTCAGATTGTAAAGCAATTCATAGTTGTGGTTTAATTGTTTTCCAAATCCAAAACCTGGGTCAATAATCAGGTCGATAATCCCTTTTTGTTTGCACATTTCGGCCTTTTGAGCGAGGTAATCTATTACTTCAGAAACAACATTGTCATATTTTGGATTCTTTTGCATGTTTTCAGGGCTTCCTTTCATGTGCATACCTATATAGGGAACATGGAGCGATGCGGCAACATCCAGCATGTTTGGATCAAGTTCACCAAAGCTGACATCGTTAATAATGCTAGCGCCGCAATCAATTGCATTGCGAGCCACTTCGCTATTGTAGGTGTCAATCGAAATCAAAGCATCCGGGAAACGAGCCATCATGGCTTGCAATGGAGGAATAACCCTGTTAAGCTCTTCTTCAACAGAAATTCGAACGCTGCCCGGGTTGGTGCTTTGTCCGCCGAGGTCTAAAATTTTTGCACCATCCTGAAGCATTCTTCCTGCTTGGGAAAGAACATCCTCAATAGTAGAGTGCCTGCTACCCGAATAAAAAGAATCAGGAGTGAGGTTGATGATACCCATTACTACAGGTTCATCAAAAACAACTATTTTTCCTTTGCAGTTAAGTGTAAACATTTATCGATCTAATTGTATTTTTGCTTTGCTCTTGCAAAATTGCGATTATTAATTGACGACGAAACACTAATTTCGGATTTTATAACGGATTCATCACATGCAAACTTCAGAACAATACGACAAGGTAATTTCACATGCGAGAGATGTATTTCTCAAAAAAACTGCTGATTACGGCACGTCCTGGCGAGTGTACAGGATTATTTCCATTGCCGACCAGGTATACATCAAGGCAAGAAGGATAAAAACGATTCAAGAAAAACAGGTTCAAAAGGTGGAGGATGGAATTGCGTCTGAGTTTCAGGGAATACTAAACTATGGAATTATTGGATTGATTCAACTCGACAGTAAGCAAGAGGAAGTGGAGGATTTGCCGGTGAATCAAGTAGCCTCCATGTATGATGAAAAAGTGGCCGCCTCAAAGAAGCTTATGTTCGACAAAAACCACGATTATGGCGAAGCGTGGCGTGAAATGAGTCAGGAGAGTTTTGTAGACTTGATACTTGCAAAGTTGCTGAGAATTAAACAAATCATTTCCAACGATGGCAAGACAATGATAAGTGAGGGAATTGCAGCTAATTTTTTTGACATCATCAACTATGCTGTCTTTGGTTTGATCCTCATAGATGAAAAAAAGCATCAATCTTGAAGTAAGAGAAATTTACTGCGTCAAGGGGAGTAAAACAACATTGATGGCTTGACGAGACCAATTAATTTTGGAAAACAAGATTTGACATTAGATGGAATCTGTATTGATCCTTAAGAATTTGAATTAATAAAGAGTACAAATTTTATATCGATTCCAAGCATAGGGTTGATAATGTTTTACGAGAAGACATTGTTAGTGTCCTCAAATACCAACTATTCAACATTTACAAAACAGTAACGGATAATTTACATTGGTTAAACCTGAAACTTTCGAAGCAAAAAGCGAAAGTCTTAGGGGGTTACAATTTTTTCTGAGAAAAATTCCCCTCTCTTGGAGGGGTGCCCGAAGGGCGGGGAGGTATTTTTGCACAACTGTACGAATAATCGCTCAAAAAAACTAGTGCTGACAACTATTAACAATCATCCTATTTATAGAAATTTTATTGAAAACCTACCTTACAATTCTACTTTAAAACAATTGGCAAAGGCTAAAAGAAAAGCGGGTATATTATCTGAAGTATTGTTTTGGAAACAAGTTCATAAGGGTATTTTTTATAAAATTGATTTTGATCGTCAAAGGATTATTGGAAATTACATTGTTGATTTTTATGTAAAAGCGCTGGGTCTTGTAGTTGAAATTGATGGCAGCAGTCACAATCAAAAACAGGAGTACGATGCTGAAAGGCAAACTTACCTTGAATGCCTTGGACTAAAAGTATTTCGTTGCAGTGATAGTGATGTCAAGAAAAATATTGCTGGAGTAATGATAGCTTTAGAGGATTTTATAAGGAAGGAATATAGCCAAAAACCCACCCCGGCCTTCAGCCACCCCTCCCAAGGATGGGAATAATTGCATAGCGCCAATTGCAGCGAAGAAATAAAAATTAACGGTTATCTAAAAAAATAGAATAAAGGAACTAAGTAAGAAAACTAGAGTTTAACAACATTTTGCAACGTAAAAAAACTAATTTAGCCCTTTAATAAACAAATGTAAAAATGAATTGAATATAACAAATAGCAATAAATGTAAAACAGCTAATTTGTCAATGCTCAAAACTAAATTCAATAAAAAATCATTCCCATGTCAACCATTAAAAAACATTTGCCGCTTATCTTAAGAATTATTGTATCTGCATTGTTTTTACTCTCGGCTGTTGCGAAGTTGTTCCCTATTTGGGCCTTTGAAAAGCAATTGGTAGATCTAGGAATTGTAGACTGGTGCGCAGCTCCGTATTTGTCTCGTTTAATCATAGCTGTTGAAACAGCTATTGCCATTGCCATTCTGCAAAAACATTACCTCAAAACAATTGTAATTCCGTTGACTATACTTTTACTGATTGCTTTTTGCATTCATCTCGGAATTCAAATGTATGAGCATGGTGCTATGAATGGCAACTGCGGTTGTTTTGGTCAGCTTATTCCCATGACACCATTGGAGGCCTTCATAAAAAACATCTTAACCATTTTGATGCTTGTCTATTTGTACAAAAACGTGAGCAACAAACCTGATGGTGAAAATAAGTTCCTTTACTTGTTGTTTATTTATGTTGCATCAGCTTTGGTAATGTTTTTGTTTTTCCCCTTTTGTCCATGTAAGGAGGAAACGACATCAACCGAGAAGCCTTCACCAATAGTAACGATTGATTCCAGTTTGGTGATTTCTGGTGGAGACAGCGCAATAGAAGTAAAGCCAACGGAAAGCACAAAGGATAC
>CANHMN010000208.1 GCA_947461645.1 Chitinophagaceae bacterium
CTACCAAAGTTGGAACAGATGCTTTAAGGTAAATCAGCAAATCGGGTGGCTGAACCATTGATTTTAGGGTTTCAAAAAACTTGTAATAGTTTTCGAAATCTCTTTTGCCCATCAATCCCATATCGTGCAGATTGGGTGCAAAAATATTGGCATCTTCAAAAATGGTTCTGTCTTGAATAATGGTTTCGGTGCCACGCTGAATTTCCAGCAATTGATTGAGTCTGCTGTTCAAAAAATAAATCTGCAGATTGAAACTCCATCTGGGCATGTCTTCGTAAAAGTCATTCAGATACGGATTGTGATCCACATCTTCAAACTGAGGTATCCACTTGTAGTGTTTGCTCAGGAGCTCCGTTAAGGTTGTTTTTCCCGCACCGATGTTTCCGGCCACGGCAATATGTTTAGGTTTTTTTAACTTCGGCATGTTGTAAGGAAATTCGAGAATAACTTCCGCGAATGTATTGAAATAATGAAAGCTTTAGGTTTTTTAGGCTTGTTTTTTTGGGAAACAACTGAAGGAAAATCATAAGTAGTTCAGTCCCATGGCATCCCTAACCAGTTTCATGGTTTTTACGGCACTTTTACTGGCCTGTTCAGCTCCTTTTTTCATGACGTCAACAAGATATTGGTCATTGGCCAGAATATCGTTGGTTTTTTGTCGAATAGGTGCCATGAATTTAACCATGTCCTCTGCCAACTGTTTTTTCAAATCGCCATAACGGATGTTGCAGTTGTTGTAATCCGCTTCAAACTTTGAGATTACATCGGGCTCGCAAACCAATTGCATGAGCATGAAGATGTTGTCTATATAATCAGGTTTTGGGGTATTTGGCGCTGTCGGACCGCTGTCTGTTTTGGCTTTCATTACCTTTTTTCTGATGGTTTCGTCATCGTCAGCAAAGTAAAGGGTAGACATGTTGTTTTCGCTTTTGCTCATTTTGCCTGAGCCATCGAGTCCGGGAACTTTTACAAGACTTTTATTGTAATTGAAAGCATGTGGTTCGGGGAAAATATCTCCATAACGATGGTTGAATCTTACCACAAAATTTCTGGCCATTTCCAAGTGTTGTTCCTGATCCTTTCCTACAGGAACGAGGCTGGCCCTGTGCATAATGATATCGGCGGTTTGCAGAACGGGGTAGGTAAGCAAGCCTGCATTAACATTTTCGGGATGCTGACGTGCTTTGTCTTTGAACGTAACTGTCTTTTCCAATTCCCCCTTGTAGGCAAGCATGTTGAGATAGAGGTACAATTCACCGGTTTCGTAAACATGGCTTTGGCAATAAAAAGTTGCTTTATTGGGATCTAGTCCGCACGCAATGTTTTCTGCCAATACCCTTCTTACATTTTCTTTTAGTGTTTTAGTATCAGGATGTGTAGTAAGAGAATGCAAGTCGGCAATCATAAAATAACATTCGAAGTCATCTTGCATGCTTACATAATTGCGAATGGCTCCAAAATAATTACCCAAGTGAACCATGCCAGTTGGTCTGATTCCGCTCATCACGATATTTGAAGGCAATTGATTATCTGTGGTTGATGGGTTTATAGTTGTTTCGCTCATTTATACTTGATTGAGCAGCGAAGTTACAAAAACTCATTTGTATTGAGGGTGGAGCATAGAAGCCTGATTTCAAGCAGTCATTTTTCCCGCCAGACACTTTATTTTCTCGTAAATTCGCACCTTTGAGGGGAAGGAGATAACAGCTAATGGAATGCTGGTTAAAATCTCAACAAAAGCTCTCATCCAGAAAAAACAAACAACCATGTCTTCTGTCATACACTTAGAGCAAATTTTTAAAAGTTATTATTTAGGGAAACAAGAATTGCAGGTCTTGAAGGGCATTACTTTAGACATCAACAGAAACGAATACGTAGCATTGATGGGCCCAAGCGGCTCCGGAAAGTCCACATTGATGAATATACTTGGATGTTTAGACACACCAACAAGCGGGAGTTATCAATTAAACGGAAAGGATGTGAGTAGAATGCATGACGACGAGTTGGCTGAAGTTAGGAACAAAGAGATTGGATTTGTATTTCAGCAATTCAATTTGTTGCCTAGGTTAACTGCTGCTGAAAATGTGGCCTTACCGTTGATTTACTCCGGTGTTGGAAAAAAAGAAAGAATGGATCGTGCAGTGGAAGTACTCCACAAGGTTAAGCTTGAAGACAGGATGCACCATAAACCGAATGAGTTGAGTGGCGGGCAGTGTCAGCGTGTTGCTATTGCCAGAGCACTTATCAATAATCCATCAATTATTTTGGCCGATGAGCCAACAGGAAACCTGGATTCAAAAACTTCCCATGAAATCATGGAAATGCTCGGAAAAATTCATGCGGAGGGCAATACGGTTATATTGGTAACCCATGAAGAGGACATTTCCGGGTTTGCACATCGCGTGGTTAGGCTCAAAGATGGATTGGTGGAAACGGATAGGCTGAATGAAAAACCTACGGTTATTTTGTCGGGGAGTTAAACCATTTGCATTTTCTTTTGTTGAGATGTAATTACAACTAAAAATGGCATTGAAAATATATACAAAGACCGGTGATACCGGAACCACAAGTTTGATAGGCGGTACAAAAGTGCCCAAAAGTCACTTGCGCATTGAAAGTTATGGAACCTGTGATGAGCTTAATTCCTATATAGGTTTGGCCAATGATTTGGTGACAGATGAATTGACCAACAAAATGCTCAAGGAAATTCAGGACAGGTTATTTACGATAGGTTCATCCCTTGCCTGTGATCCTGAAAAGGAACCGATGATGAAAATACCCGACCTTAAGGAATCTGACGTGGAATTGCTGGAGCGTGAAATGGACCGTATGAATGAGGTGTTGCCTGCCATGAAGTCTTTTATTTTGCCGGGTGGTCATCAAGCGGTGTCAACCCTTCATATTTGCAGGTGTGTTTGTCGCAGGAATGAGCGTATTTGTGTGCAGATGCAGCAGGAAGGTTTGTATATTGAAGCATTGGTGATTAAATATTTGAACAGGTTGAGTGATTATCTCTTTATGCTTTCCAGATATGTAGGCCACTTATTGCATGTAAATGAAATACCATGGAAGCCCAGGGTTTCCTGATTAGGAATACAAACTTGACTTTTTCTTTTTCAATTTGACATAATTCAATACTATTGCAACCCTTTACAAGGAGTATGCCGGGGTAGCTCAGCTGGTTAGAGCATCGGATTCATATCCGCCGATGGCGGACGGCAGATAAAGAAATTCTAGTAAACAGATAGCTTTTCAATCCAACATTATCTTCATCAATGTTTTCCGTTTACGTATTATATTCTCGAACAAATGAAAAGCATTATACAGGATTTACCTCAGATCTAGAAAAACGGTTATTATCTCACAATGAGTTAGGGAAAGGTTGGACATC
>CANHMN010000209.1 GCA_947461645.1 Chitinophagaceae bacterium
ACCGAAGAGAAGTCGATATCATCAGGATTGGGTTGCTGTTGGTTAGCTTTAGGGGCTGAAGTATCTATAGGTTCATGGGTATTGGAACCTTGTGTAAATTCAAAAGTACCTGATTGATTTTTGGAAAGAATACCCAAGTCTTTTAAAACTAGGGGTTTGCCAATATTTAAAAACTGCTTTCCGGTTTGTAAAAACGAATCAAGGTCAGATGCAATTAAGGATCTTTTTTTCCCAGTTTGGGCAGAAAGAAAATCAATGAAAGATTGGTCTTCAATGGTATTTTTATCACATTCAAATCGGATAGATTGCTCAGGAAAATGTGGTGCACTTTCCATATCCTGATTTGCATTGCCTGCATTTCCTTCAAAATAAAAACGGCCTATACCCTGAAGCGAAACGAAACCTTGTTTTGCCAAAAAACGGGAAATAAGCTGATCTGCCTTCATATGTATGTTATTGGAGTTACGCAATTTATCAAATTATGTTTACAGGTTGAAATCTATTTGTTTATTTTTGTTTATGCTTTCAGAAAAAGAAATTGAATTCATTAACCATTGGACTTCTGTAAGGGTTAAATATTCTACCTTTTCTAGTAAATTTTCACGAGGGTTACCTATGGCATTGTTGTTTTCTCTGCCCATTTTCTTTTCATTGGTTTTAGTTTATTTTTTATCTCCCGAATGGTACACCAAAATTTCACAAAAGGCTTCCGGTGAATCGATGATGATTGTTGTAAGTTTGGTGATCATTATCATTTTCTTTTCTTTTGTAAGAATGCATTTTAATTGGGAGATGAATGAACAAGCTTATCTTGAATTGCTAGAGAAAAAAAAGAAATTTGATTCGAATTCAACTATTCAGGGCAAAGCAGAGTAGGTAACTTAAAAATAAAAACATTGAACAGAGAATCCATATCTATTTTCGATATTTTCAAAATTGGGGTTGGCCCAAGTAGCAGTCATACACTTGGCCCTTGGAAGGCTGCTTTGATGTTTTATGACACGTTAGTTGAAAAGGGTGTTCTTCATAATGTTACTAATATACAAGTGCTTCTATACGGCTCTTTGGCTAAAACCGGAAAAGGGCATGGGACAGATATTGCTGTTATGCTTGGTTTGTCTGGACAGGATCCTGTTACTTTCGAGGTAAACTCATTGAATTCATATATAGAGAATATCAACATAAAAAAAGAAATACTTCTTGGGGGCAAGAACTCCATTGTTTTTAATCCTATATCCGATATTGTTTTTTTAATGGGGGAGTCATTGCCTTTTCACCCCAACGCATTAACCTTCCTGGCTGAGTGTAATGATGGCGATCATTTTGCTGAAACTTATTATTCTATTGGTGGTGGATTTGTTAAAAAAGAAGGTCAAGAAAACCAATCTTCAGACACTAAAGAGCTTCCCTTCCCAATTGATAATGCTTCTGACCTGTTGCATTGGTGTATGAAAACAGGCCTTTCAATTAGTGAAATTGTGATGGAAAACGAAAATGCTTGGCGTTCAGAAATGGATACGCGAAAAAGGATTCTCGGCATTTGGGACACAATGAAAGCATGCATATACAGAGGTTGTCATACAAAAGGGTACTTGCCAGGCGGATTAAACGTGAGCAGAAGAGCGTTTGACCTTAATAAAAAACTTATGCCTAACCGTGAGTATGCAGACTTTGATCAATGGTTTAGCAATATTTCTTCCGGTGGAAATGGCTTTCAATATACATTGGATTGGGTGAGTTGCTTTGCGTTGGCGGTAAATGAAGAGAATGCCTCGTTTGGAAGGGTGGTAACAGCCCCAACGAATGGAGCTGCCGGTGTGATACCCGCTGTACTGATGTATTTTATTAGTTTCTGCAATGGAAACCAAGAGGATAAAATCATACAGTTTTTGCTTACTGCATCAGAGATGGGAAGCATCTTTAAAAAAGGGGCTACCATTTCAGCAGCAATGGGAGGTTGTCAAGCTGAGATAGGCGTGAGCAGCGCAATGGCAGCTGCTGCATTAACAGAAGTTCTTGGTGGAAGTCAGCGTCAATGTATGATGGCTGCAGAAATTGCTATGGAACACCATCTTGGCATGACCTGTGATCCGGTTGGTGGATTGGTTCAAATTCCTTGTATTGAAAGAAACACAATGGGTGCTATAAAAGCCATAACCGCAAGTCAATTAGCCATGCAAAGCGCACCCGATTATGCAAAAGTATCTTTGGATGATGTAATTAAAACCATGTGGCAAACCGCCTTAGACATGAACAGCAAATACAAAGAAACATCAGATGGTGGTCTGGCAACTAATGTACCACTCGGTTTGAGCGAATGCTAGATGCCATATTTACGTTTTAGGTCTCTGTCGGATTCTCTTTCCTTAATTACGTTTCTTTTATCGAATTGTTTTTTTCCTCTGCCTAAACCTATTTCAAGTTTAGCCATTCCTTTTTCGTTGAAAAATATTTTGGTTGGCACAATGGTGAAGCCCTTTTCATTCATTTTAGAAGACAACTTTTTTAACTCCCTTTTGGTGAGTAGTAATTTTCTTTCCTGCAATGGACTATGATTGGTATATGTTCCAAAAGCATACTCGGCTATATGAAGGTTCTTTACAAAAAGTTCATGCAAGTGAAAGGAACAAAAGGAATCATTGAAATTTACTTTCCCTGCCCTGATAGATTTTATTTCGGTTCCGGACAAAACAATGCCCGCATTGTAAGTGGCCTCGATGTAATACTCAAACTGAGCTTTTTTGTTGATGAGTTCCAAATGATTTTTAGACAAATTTACACAAACTACTTCTATCTATGTGGAGATACAATAGGGGCTAAAAAAAGAAAACCGGGGTAGAAACCCCAGTTCGTTTTTAATCCGTACCCTATGAAAACTGTTGTAAAGATATAGGGACAATCAGGTAAATACAAAATTATTTAAGGTTTTTTTTAACAATAAATTCGTATTGCAAGTAAAAACAGTACAATTTATGCTCTTAAAAGTGAATTGTTAGTAGGGTATAAGCAATTATCCCTTGAACATCAACAACAAAGAAGAAATCTTACTTTTCAGTTCTTTTCTGTGAACGATAAAGTCGAGAAAACCATGTTCAAGTAGAAACTCGCTTCTTTGAAAGCCCGGAGGAAGGTCTTTTTTGATGGTTTCTTTAATTACCCTCGGACCTGCAAAGCCAATTAAAGCACCAGGTTCACCGCAAATTACATCCCCCAACATGGCAAAGGATGCAGTTGTTCCCCCAAATGTAGGATCTGTACAAAGGGAAATGTAGGGAACCTTAGCCTCACTTAGTTGAGTGAGTTTTCCTGAAGTTTTAGCCAGCTGCATCAAAGAGAAGGCGCTTTCCATCATTCTAGCACCTCCACTTTTATTGATAATCATAAAAGG
>CANHMN010000210.1 GCA_947461645.1 Chitinophagaceae bacterium
GCTAGTTTCAAAGTTGTTTGTTTCATGCGATTTTATTGACTTGGTTAGGTAGAATTAGGACTATAAAAAACAGTTTAAATGTTAAACAGAGTGTAAAAATAGGTTATTTACCGAAATCACCAACTTTTTTAATAAATTAGTTGATGATTGTAAATGGTTAATATTCGAATATTAATTTTTATTAATAAATCTCGTGTGCAATAAACTCAACAAATAATTGAAAAGTGAAAATGCAAAGATTTTGTAAAAATTGAAACAAAAATCCTTGAAAGTAAATATATTCGCACTTGGTATTTGTATTCTAAAACAATAAACAGAGAAAGATCTCGTTTTTTCAATCTGCAAACAGAAATTTCATGCAAAAAGTATTTTCAATCAAAGGCTTATTAGCCCTTTCTATTGCCGGTTTAGCTTTGGCTTCCTGCTCTTCAAATGGAGGAAGTGGTGGTGGAGGTGGAAAAAGAACCGCCAAATCATCAGTTACTGGCTGGAACTATGACGACAAAAACATGGGTAATTTCCATGTTTCCAAAATTAAATACCCGAAGGCTGGTCCAGGCTTGGTTTTCGTACAGGGAGGTACTTTCGTAATGGGTGCAAAAGATGAAGACATAATGGGCGATTGGAATAATGTTCCCAGAAGAATCACGGTTAACTCGTTTTTTATTGATGAAACGGAAGTTGCCAACGTTCACTACAGAGAATACATCTATTGGTTGGAAAATACGTTTGCCAATGACTCCAATGTCATGAAGAAAAGTCTTCCTGATACATTGTCTTGGAGAGAAGAGTTGGCTTACAATGAACCCTACGTGGAATACTACTTCCGCTATCCCTCTTACAATTTTTATCCTGTTGTAGGTGTATCATGGCGTCAGGCACATGATTTCTGCATCTGGAGAACAGATAGAGTAAATGAGTTGAGGCTTGTTCAAAAAGGATTTTTGAACAAAGACGCCATCAAGAAATCACTTAAAGGTGGTGGATCTGATGCTTCCTTCAATACTGAAACTTACATTCTTAATCCAGAGATGATCCAAGGCAAATCCAAGTCTAATAAATCTAATCTCAGGGATGCCAACAACAAACCAAGAAACACGGTAAGAATGGAAGATGGTATTCTTTCTATGGGCTACAGACTTCCTACAGAAGCGGAGTGGGAATATGCTGCATATGGTTTACTGAACCAAAACCCCAGCCCAAGAAAAAGCGAAATGAAAAGTGGAGAGGAACTTCGTGCCAATCAACAAATGTATTCTTGGAGTAAGAACATTAGTGGCCTCCGTGATAATCGTAGAGGTGCTTGGAGTGGAAAATTCATGGCCAACTTTAAAAGAGGAAGTGGAGACAACATGGGTGTTGCCGGTGGTTTGAACGACCGTGCAGCCATTTGCGCCAACATCAAATCTTTCTACCCTAATTCTTTTGGCTTGTACAACATGTGCGGAAATGTTAACGAATGGGTGGGTGACGTGTACAGACCACTAACTCCTTCAGACGGACAAGATTTCAACTATTTCCGTGGAAATAAATTCCAGAAATATTACAAAAACAGCAGTGGAGAATATGAGAGAGATAGTATGGGCCGTTTGAAAAAAGTTGATATTTCGGATGAAGAAGTTAGAAACAGAACCAACTACCAAAGAAACAATGTTATCAACTACATGGATGGTGACTCTGCAAGTAGTGCTTCTTATGGATATGGTTCAACTACTCTAATCAGCGACAAATCAAGAGTAATCAAAGGCGGAAGCTGGAACGATAGAGCTTATTGGCTTTCTCCAGGTGCACGCAGATACATGGAAGAAGATCAAGCTTCAAGCACAGTTGGTTTCCGTTGCGCTCAAAGCTACCTTGGTCCACCAGAAGGACAAGGCTTCCAAGAAGGAAATATCTTTGGAAAGCAAAAGCAAAAAAGATAATCTCCTAAGAAATTTATACTAGCAAAAATCCCGATGTTTAATCGGGATTTTTTTATGGGTGTCTTGTGCTGAATTAAGCAATGTTTAATTAAACCTCAAACTAAAATAGAAGTTTCTTCCAGGTGCGTTTATTCCGCTCGCGAATGTTCTGTATTGAGTGTCGAGGATATTATCAATACCTGCAGTAAACTTCAATAGTTTGGAAACCGTATAAGACAATCTGATGTTTGCGCAAATCCACGCCGGCATTCCTTCTGGATTTGCATATTGCTCATTATCTTCCCCATTAAGCAAATAATCCTTGATCTTCTTTTTACCATTGTACTGCACAGATAAGTTGATATCCATTTTCTTTATTTGATAATCAAAAGAAGCATTCGCCATAAATGGTGGAATATGGTCTAACGGAGTTTCCTTTGAATCTGTTCGAATTCTACCATAAGTATAATTTATGCCACCGGAAAGCAGCAGCCTATTGTTCAATTGCGCTTTCAATTGTGAGTTGAATCCGCAGATGTAAGCGCGTCTTTTGTTTTGATTGGCCATTACCTTACTTAAGGTGCCATTATAAAAAATAGAATCTTTCCCTAAATAGCTAAAGGCATCTGTAACAATCGCATCAATGAACTGGGTATAGTAAGCGGTATTTTCAAACATTACTTTTTCAAAAAACAAATGACTCAGTCCCAGTTCGTAGTTTATTGTTTTTTCCGGTTTCAAATCATCATTGGGCACAATCAATGTGCCGGCAGAAGTCTCAAATACCTTGCTTAAATCGTCAACATTGGGTGCCCTGTATCCGCTTGAAATTAACAAAGACAACTTGGTTTGCTTGGCAGAATTATAAACCAAACCTAACGTTCCCGAATACACTATATTTCGCTGATTCACTTCACGAAAAGGAAAATTGAAAAAAGTAGTGTCGTTGAAAGTCGAACGCAGATAATTTACTCCAATTCTTACTCCGTCATTTAATGTTAAGCGTTCATTCAATGTAGCGCTGTGCGATAGGTAAGCGCCGCTTGAAAAGGAGGTATTGTCACCATCGGGATACCTTGAATCAAGAGGACTTATTTCACCAGTAACGAGGTTGTAAGAATTAGCGGTAGACTTCAATTTGTTGAATTGGCCTTCCATACCGTACCTGAAAACTTGCCTGCCAAGGACTGAACTCATATCCAAATTCATTCCGGCTACTTGAACTTTTTCAATGCGACTTTGTCTGCCTGAAGCGTTGAACCTTCTGGTTATGCGACTTTCCTCTATGTTTTGATAATTGATGCCAAAGTGAACAGTCCTTATACCCGCATGTTTGTTTTGAACATTCAGATCGTATGCTGTCAGCAATCTTTTTTGTGGACCGTAATACCATTCAGCCCATCTCAAGCCTGTGCTCGAAGGATCGGTAAGTCGGTCGTATCGTGGAACATCTGAAGACGTTGAATA
>CANHMN010000211.1 GCA_947461645.1 Chitinophagaceae bacterium
ACAGCGAATTGTGTTTCTTTGGATTCAAAATCGGATACTCTGCTTTCCCACATTTTGATGAGTTTGAGCGCGTTCCAGATTTTATTATTGAAGTTTCTTCCCTGTTCAAGAGCAGATTCGTCAAATAAAATATCATTTCCTGCGGGAGATGCAATCATAATGCCAAAGCGGGCTGCATCTGCTCCGTATTGGTCAATCAGACCAAGTAGATCAGGAGAGTTTCCAAGGCTTTTGCTCATTTTTCTGCCTTGTTTATCTCTGACGATACCGGTGAAATACACTTCCTTAAATGGAATCTCATCCATGTATTCAAGTCCTGCCATAATCATTCTTGCCACCCAAAAGAAAATGATTTCAGGAGCAGTCACCAATGTGTTGGTAGGGTAGTAGTATTTTATGTCATCATTGCTAGGGTTGCTGAATCCTTTAAAGACTTCAAAAGGCCAAAGCCAACTACTGAACCAGGTATCTAAACAATCTTCATCTTGTTTTAATTGTACGTTTGAAACGCCAAATTCTTTTTCAAATAATTGGATGGCTTCAGCTTCATTTGCGGCAACAACAAACCTGCCTTCAGAGTCATACCATGCTGGAATGCGGTGGCCCCACCACAATTGTCTGCTTATACACCAATCTTTGATGTTTTCCATCCAGTGGCGGTAAACATTTCTGAATTTTGGAGGATAGAATTGGATTTCTTCATCCATTACAACTTTAAGGGCCGGTGTTGCGATATTGCTCATGCTAAGCCACCATTGTAAACTTAATCTTGGTTCAACTACAACATCTGTTCTTTCGCTGTAACCAACTTCGCTGGTGTACTCTTCTGTTTTTAAAAGAAATCCTTTTTCTTCCAGTTCAACTGCAATTTTCTTTCTTACCTCAAAGCGATCCATGCCTACATAGATGCCGGCTTCTTCGCTGATGGTTCCATTATCATTAAAGACATCGATGATTTCAAGTTGGTGTTTTTGTCCCAATGCATAGTCATTGGTATCATGCGCAGGCGTTACTTTTAGTGCTCCTGTGCCAAAGTCCATGGTTACGTATTCATCGGTAATGATGGGGATTCTTCTGTTGATCAGTGGAACAAAGGCAAATTTGCCATGCAGATGCTTGTATCTTTCATCAGCCGGATTAACACAAATTGCTGTGTCACCCATAATGGTTTCCGGTCTAACGGTGGCAATGACGATGGGTTCATTACTTCCTTCAATAGCGTATTTAAGATAGAAAAGTTTTTGTTTGGTTTCTTTGCGAATGACTTCTTCATCACTAAGCGCAGTAAGGGCTTTAACATCCCAATTGATCATTCGTTTTCCTCGGTAAATCAGCCCTTTTTTATGCAACTCAACAAATACTTTGATTACGGAATCATAGTATTCTTTGTCCATTGTGAAAGTGGTTCTGTTCCAATCCAAACTGCAACCTAATTTTTTTAATTGCTGAAGGATGATGCCACCATATTTTTCTTTCCACTCCCACGCATAACCTAAAAATTCATCTCTGCTTAGAGAAGATTTGGTGATGCCTCTTTCACGGAGCATACCTACGACTTTTGCTTCTGTAGCGATTGAGGCATGATCTGTACCTGGAACCCAGCAAGCATTGAAGCCCATCATACGGGCTCTGCGAATCAGAATATCCTGAATGGTGTTGTTGAGACAATGTCCCATATGCAACACTCCGGTTACATTGGGTGGGGGCATTACTATGGTGTAAGGTGTCTTTTCATCGGGCTTACTGTTGAAGTAGGCTTTATCTAACCAGTGTTGATACCATTTATTTTCTACGGCCTGTGGCTCGAAGTTTTTAGAGAGTTCCATTTGTGCAGTTTTACAAGTTGGCGAAGTTACAAAACCAAGAGGTTTTTAGGGCTAAAAAAAGGGAATAATACCAATAAAAATGATGAAAACTGTGGGTTGTTTAAATTAAGAAAGGATTTACTTAAGCAGGGATTTCAATTGTTGCATTGATATTTCTATCGTTGATGGCATCGCATTGAGGCTTTAAGTTGTCGAACGAATCTTTTTTGACAGCGTATTTACCTTTGAAATGGATTAAGATAGCGCATTGTTCTGCTTGTTCTTTAGAATGTCCGCAAATTTGGACCAGGGTTTCAATAACCCAATCGAAAGTGTTGACATCGTCATTCCAAACAATTAGGCTGCAAGGATCTTCAGTTGCTGTAAGTACATCTGTATCGATGTCTTCTTTGATAAATGGATTGGTGTTATTGGAAATAAGCATAGACTCGACAAAAATAATTCAAACCTTTGGCAATAAGAAGACCTATGGAATAAAAAAAAGGTATTTATTTTTGAAAAATAATTTTGCAGAAAAAAATTATCCCTTATCTTTGCCCTCCTTTAAAGCGGGAGCATAGCTCAGTTGGTTTAGAGCATCTGCCTTACAAGCAGAGGGTCCGCGGTTCGAGCCCGTGTGCTCCCACAAAAAACCTCACTTATTTTTAAGTGAGGTTTTTTTATTTCTTTAATTTTGAAATGAGGTGTTGTGCTGTTCTCCATATTGTAATTCATGTGCTACTTGTTATTTAATTCAATTATGGCGTCTTTTTAAGTACATCTAATTTTAAGTTTGATAAAAAATACATTTATGAAAAGACTTTTCATTGTATTAATGAGCTTGTTTTTTTTAACTGCTTGCAAAAAAAACAACGAGCAAACAAAAATTGTTTCTAATAATGTTCCTGAAGCTGTTCCTGTTGAACCGGATAGTTTGGTAGCCACTGTATTAGGTGCATCTCAAGTAAATTTGAATTGGGCGGATAATTCAAGTAATGAATCAGGTTTTAAAGTACAACGAAAATCCGGCACAAGTAATTTTGCAGATATTGCAAGTTTAGATTCGAATGTATCCGTTTTCAATGACACCGGATTGATCCCAAATACCGCTTATACATACCGTTTGTATGGTTTCAACAGTATTGGAAATTCGTTGTATTCTAACGAACAATCAATTACAACCGGAGGGTCGGCAACAAATATTTCTTCTGTTACCATTTGTAATCAAACTTGGAGTACACAGAATTTAAATGTGAGTCATTACAAGAATGGAGATATTATTCCTCAAGTTACAGATGATTTGGAATGGTCTTCTTTAACAACCGGAGCATGGTGTTGGTACAATAATGACAGTGCTGGTTATGGATCTAAATATGGCAAATTGTATAATTTTTATGCAGTAAATGATCCAAGAGGATTGGCTCCCGAAGATTGGCATGTGCCCAGCGATTCGGAATGGACTGTTCTGGATAATTGTTTGGGTGGATCTCTAATTTCAGGTGGTGCATTGAAAGAGGCCGGATTTGCTCATTGGAGAACGCCAAATGCCGGTGCAACAAA
>CANHMN010000212.1 GCA_947461645.1 Chitinophagaceae bacterium
CCTGATTTGGTTTATGGAACATTTGAACCTTCCATTTACAGGACCTATTTCAGCTATTTACGATCCCTCCAAAGAGTTGATGAAGTATGTGGCTTATGTGGCGGGAGTTTCTACACCGGCTTTCACGATAACCTCTTCAAAGGAAATAAGTGATTTTGAAGTTAAGCAATTGAGGTATCCCCTTTTTGTAAAACCTGCCAAAGCAGGCGATAGTCTTGGTGTTGATGATGCTTCGTTGGTATTCGATGTTCAACAATTGAAAGTGAAAATCAATGATGTGGTGGAAGCATTTGGTTCTGCGCTTATTGAAGAATATATTGATGGCAGGGAGTTTACGGTGTTGGTACTCAGGGATGGAAGCGATGTTAAAAATACCATTGTTTACGAACCCATTGAGTATGTTTTTTCAAAGGGCTTTGCATTTAAAACGTATGCCCTTAAAACAAAAGAACTTCATCCCGACGCAAACATTCCTGTACATGATGTTGAGCTTTCTTCTAAACTGAAAGTTGCGGCAGAAAAAATTTTCAATGGTTTTTCCGGAGTTGGTTATGCAAGACTAGATTTTAGAATGAATGAAAAAGGCGAAATCTTTTTTTTAGAAATCAATTTCACCTGCTCGGTTTTTTATGCAGATGGTTACGAAGGATCTGCAGATTATATTTTGAAGCATTCCGGTGTAAGCAAAGGGGTCTTTCTGGAAAACATTATCAAGGAAGGAATTACACGCCATCGCTTTAAGCAAAAAAAATACGAAATGCGCGGCAACGCTATTTCGGGTTATGGAATTTATGCTACTACAACCATTGCATCAGGCGAGGTGGTTTTCAGGGGAGAAGAAAGAAGTCAACGAATTGTAACATTGTCGCATGTACAACAAAACTGGAATGAAGAAGAATTGATCAACTTCAAGAGATATGCATACCCCTTGAGCGAGGAAGTGTATATTTTGTGGGACACCAACCCGGAATCGTGGGCGCCGCAAAACCACTGTTGCAATGCCAATACTTTTTATGCAGGCCTTGATGTTGTAGCAACAAAAAAAATTGAAAAAGGCGAAGAGCTCACGTTGGATTACGCTGAATTTTTAGATGACACTATGGAACCATTTTCCTGTTCATGTAAATCAGAAAACTGCAGGGGTGTTGTAACTGGAAGAAAAAACAATTCTGTAACGGCGAGAGCAAATTAAAAACAGCGGTTAAGACAAACGTGTAACTTTGTTGTTTTCTATTTGATAAACTTGTCCACTTTCTGAACAAACGGCTTTGTTGCCACTATCGAAAAATAATTTTTTCCCAAATTCACTCATCCAGCCTGAAAGTACAGCTGGGTTTCCTTTCATCAAGGCATACGGAGGAACATCTTTGGTAACAACCGCGCCGGCACCAATAAAGGCGAAATTTCCAATGATTACTCCACAAACAACAGTTGCATTGGCACCGATGGTTGCTCCCTTTTTAACTATCGTATTTTTGAATTCGTCCTTTCTGCTTACGGCGCTTCTGGGGTTTATTACATTGGTGAAGACAGCACTTGGGCCAACGAAAACATCGTCCTCCAGTTCAACGCCTTCATAAACACTAACGTTGTTTTGTATGCGCACTCCGTTGCCTATGCGAACATTTTTTCCTACAAAAACATTCTGACCTAAAACGCAAGATTCACCGATTGCTGCACCACTCATGACATGAGAGAAATGCCAAATGCTGGTGTTGTTGCCAATGGTACAACCTTGGTCTATTATTGCAGAAGAATGAACATTAATAGAAGACATCTTAATTAATGTTTGGTGATTCGACTCAAGTAAACACCATAACCGCTTTTACTGAGACCTGCAGCCAGTTTTTCAAGTTGTTCAGTAGAGATGAAACCCATTCTCCAGGCTATTTCTTCGGGACAACCTACTTTTAAGCCCTGACGTTTCTCAATAACTCGAACGTACTCACTGGCATCGTTAAGCGAATCGAATGTGCCGGTATCAAGCCATGCGAATCCTCTGTTGAGGGTAACTACTTTGAGTTTTTTGTTTTCCATGTAAACCCTGTTCACATCTGTGATTTCATATTCGCCTCTTGGAGAGGGTTTGATGTTTTTGGCAATGTTAACTACATCATTATCGTAGAAGTAAAGTCCGGGCACAGCAAAATTACTCTTAGGATTTGCAGGCTTTTCTTCTATACTAAGGGCATTAAAATCTTTGTCAAACTCAACTACGCCATATCTTTCAGGATCGCTTACAGGGTAGGCAAAAATTACAGCTCCTTCGGGGTTTGCTGCATTTTGAAGCAACTGGCTGAATCCGCTGCCGTAAAAAATATTATCACCCAATACAAGCGCTGCGCTGTCGTTACCAATAAATTGTTCACCAATTACAAACGCTTGTGCGAGACCGTTAGGAACTTCCTGTTTGGCATAGGAAATGTTGCAACCCCATTGTGAACCGTCTCCAAGTAACCTGGAAAACTGAGTTTGGTCTTCTGGAGTTGTAATCACAAGAATATCTCTAATGCCTGCGAGCATCAAAGTGCTCAACGGATAGTAGATCATGGGTTTATCGTAAATAGGCATTAGCTGTTTACTTATTCCCATGGTAATTGGATAGAGTCTTGTTCCTGATCCGCCTGCAAGTATGATTCCTTTCATAAAACGATTAGCTTAAATGTTCGCCTTAAAAATATGTTGTTGATGTAGAGGCTCTATTGGTTATCAGCCTCCATACATCACGTTGTAATAATTTTGGTAAGCACCACTTGTTACTTCCTGAAGCCATTCCTGGTTGCTTAAGTACCAATCGATTGTTTTAGAAAGTCCTTCTTCGAATTGAAGAGAAGGCATCCAACCCAATTCTTCTTTAAGTTTGGTGGCATCAATGGCATATCGCAAGTCGTGACCGGCGCGATCTTTCACGTAGGTAATTAATTGCTCACTTTCACCTTCAGCTCTGCCCAGCTTTTTGTCCATTTGTTTACAAAGCTCTTTTACCAAAGAGATATTTGTCCATTCATTGTGACCACCGATGTTGTAAGTTTCGCCAATTTTACCATTGTGAAAAATGGTATCAATAGCCCTTACATGATCTTCTACAAACAACCAGTCGCGTATATTTTCTCCTTTTCCATAAATAGGCAAAGGTTTTTTATTGATGATGTTGTGAATGCAAAGAGGAATGAGTTTTTCCGGAAAATGAAATGGTCCGTAATTGTTGGAACAATTAGAGATTTTTACAGGAAGACCGTAAGTGTGGTGATATGCTCTTACAAAATGATCTGAAGAGGCTTTTGATGCAGAGTAAGGACTGCGCGGGTCGTAGGCGGTAGTTTCATAAAAAAAACCTTCTTCACCTAAACTGCCATAAA
>CANHMN010000213.1 GCA_947461645.1 Chitinophagaceae bacterium
GGATGCCTGTCGTGAGGAGCATTACACAATATTAAATCTGGTTGGTATTTCCTGATAATCTGAATTACTTTGAGTTGTGAGGATTTGTCGTTAACAAAAAAACCATCTTCCAACCCTAGATTTTCTCTTACCTGTACCCCAAGTATTTCAGAAGCATTAGTGCTTTCTTCTTTTCGGGTGAAGGCATCTCCACGTGAGCCCAATTCACCTTCAGTTAAATCAATGATACCGATTTTTTTTCCTCTTTTGGCTTCAATCAATAGCAAGCCCGAGCAACTGAGCTCTACATCATCGGGATGCGCACCAAAGGCAAGGATATCAAGCTTCATCGAATAGTTTAGTGAAAGTTAAGATGCTATGCAAGTTAATCCAATTGTATTGAATAAAAAACAATGTGGAAGATATGTGCACTACTTGATATTTGGAATTTTTATTACTTCTTTTTGGCTATTTCATCATACCCATACAATCGCTGTACTTCTTTTACAATTTTCTCAATTACCCAGTCTTCTTTTTCAGCATCATAAGGCTGTTTTAGGTTGCTGTCAAAGAAAAATGCTACTGTTTGGTATAGCCTTGCTGTTAGCCCACCGCGGTATTCTTTGATGATTTCATAGCAGTTATTACCCGTTTCCCTATTAATAAGCTTCATCAAAATTTTTCCTTGGTAAACAGAAAGTTTCGTCAGAGGAGTAGTGAACTCTTTTTTCAATTCTTTTTCTCTTGATTTGATGTAACGTTTCCTATCTGATTCCTTGTTGTATTTAACAAGATTGGCATTTATATCGTTAAGCACAATTCCCGATTTACGGGCATAAGGGTATGTTACATAAACCGCATTTCTTAATCTGTTATATTTAGCAACAGCCTTTTTCTGTTCTTCGGTCAAGTGGGCATACACATAAATATTTTCAAGCACTGACATTGGAATAGTATCGCCATTGTATACAATCGCTTGTACCTTCAATGTATCGGATTGTTGGTTTTGCGAAAAAATACTTTTGCTAACTATCAACAACAACAGTACCGAAAAAATCGATTTGAGAATAAAAGAAGTTTTCTGGCTATCCATTATCGTAAATTTAGCAATTAATCAATAACCTTGATACCATGCTCTTTAAATGGTGACCCGAAAATTTGTTAAGGTAATGCGAAGAATCAATTGGCGAGCAAAAACATATACACCAAGCCTATAGCCATGATCAGGAATACCAAGCCACCTTTTAAAGCAGAAAGTTGCATTCTCATAATCATGCTTAATGTAATGCCCATGGCCATTATTATTAATCCTAGCCATACTAAGTTAATGTAGGGAAATACATATGATTTAACAGTTACAAAGTCGATAAAACTTTGGGATTCTTTTACACCGATTTTTACTTTTTGTCCTTCTGTTACACCCACAAAGCGCACGAATAAATTCTGAGCATAAATAGTATCATCTGTTTGCATCAAACCCAGGCTGTCAGCTTGTATAAGAGGAAATGCTTTATAGTGCATGCTGTCTTTGCTTACAAAAGTTATAGAAGCCATTAATGCAACATCATTGGCGTCAAATTTGTATTTATCGTTATTCGGATTTTTTTCAATTTTATTCAATATGAAAAAACCATTACTGTAATAACCTGTATCTCCAACTGCCATTTCATAAGTTTGGAAAGCAGTAGTATCTTCCTTGTTTTTATCATTTAGAGCAAATGAAATATAGGTAAAGATGTCTTTGGTTAAAAATGTTTTGGTGTCAGGATTGCTGCTCATGTTGTTGTCCTTCATCAAATAAACATCTGGACTCAATTCAAATTGTTCTTTGGTTTTGGAATCTGCTCCTTTTTGTTCGAACAAAAGCTTATAAAATTTTCGTCCCTTTTCATGACCTGAAGAATCCTTAAGGTAGGTAACCTCATAATTCCCCATTCTTGCCGGTACTTGCCTGATAAGGGTAAGATTTTCTGTTGGATCATCTTGTTTTTTACTCATAGGATCTTTACCAATGGGTAAATTGATGCCATTTACTTTACTGTCACTGATTACTTGTTTGTTGCTGGAAGAAATGAGCATGCCTGCTATCATTAACGCAAACCCTGCATGTGCAATGGAACCGCCTGCATGTTTAAATTTAAAGTTTAACGCTGTGCTGATGTATAGAAGGTTGCAGATAAATGCATAAACTACTGCAAAAAACGCAGTGTATATAGCAGCTAAAAAACCCGGTCCGTGTTTTTGAAAAGTAAATGGATAAACTACAGCAATAATGATGGTTGCCACTGCAGCAATAGCAGTTGGCAGGGCTACTTTTTTGAAGAAATAACTTCCTGATGTTTGCTTGTATTTAAAATACTGGGCGATAGCAGTTAATATGCCAATGATGATGGCAACTAATATCATCACTTTGTTGTAAAGGAATTCAGGATCTTCGGGCATAGCTAATGGTCCGCCATGAATTTTCAAAATCAAATCTTTTAGCAATGGTGTTTTGCCATAAACCGGTATAGAGGTAATCAGAATGATAAAAAGAGCAGATAGGAAAAATACCAATGAGCCTATGAACATCCAGAATTCTCTTGAACTGGTTTCTTCTTCTTTAACAAGTGCAGGTATCTTGCTGTAATTTTTTGCAAACAAAACCATCATTGGAAGAGAGAATGCCAGTACAAAAATCCCTATCATTATGTTGATTGCTTTTCCTGCTTCCGTAAAGGCATGCACGGAAGTATCACCCAAAATTCCTGTTCTGGTTAAAAAGGTGGAATACAATACAAAGACAAAAGTTAGTATAGTAAAAAAGTAACTTGCCCTTAGCGAATGACCAGTTGCTTTGAAGATCAACATCGTGTGAATGCCTGCAATTAAAATCAACCAAGGCACAAGTGATGCGTTTTCAACCGGATCCCAGGCCCAGTAGCCACCAAAACTCAATGACTCATAAGCCCATTTTCCTCCCATCATAATACCAACACCAAGAATACAAGCGCTGAATAATGCCCAGGGTAATACAGGTTTAATCCATTCTGTGTGTTTACCCGATTTTAATCCGGCATAAGCAAATGCAAAGGGTATAAGGGTAGAGGCAAATCCTAAAAACAAAACTGGAGGATGAATAACCATCCAGTAATTCCTCAGCAATACATTCAATCCCATACCGTCCTTGATAAGTGTAAGGTAATCCGGACGGGAAAAAATAGGAGCAGCAATTTCATTTCTTGTGAGTGTAAAAAGACTATTCCCAATTCTTACATCAAAAAAATAAACACCCATAATCATCAGCATCAAAAAAAACTGAGCAGAGCTTATGATGGTCATTACATAAGAACTCCATTCTTTATTGCGTTTGCTGAAGA
>CANHMN010000214.1 GCA_947461645.1 Chitinophagaceae bacterium
AATGAAAATGATACCGAAAAGTCTATTCAATTCAACAATAGTTTTGGCTCATACAATACACTTAAAAACACTTTACTTGTAAATTCAGGCTTACTTAAAAAGCATTTTATTTTTTCAGGAAGACTAAGTCAAATTTCCAGCGATGGATACGTAGATCGAGCAAAAACAAAGCTCCAGTCCTTTTTTACCAGCGCAGCTTACCTCAATAAAAATTATTCACTCAGGTTAAACGTTTTCTCCGGAAAAGAAAAAACATATGCTGCATGGTTTGGTATTAATGAAAGCGCCTTAGATACGAACAGAACCTACAATCCTGCAGGTACAGAAAAATCAGGAACACCTTACGACAACGAAACCGACAATTACACACAAACACACTACCAATTTTTTTACAACCAACAACTGTCTTCTAAACTAAAATACAACATCGCTTTATTTACCACTACCGGCAAAGGTTACTTTGAACAATACAAAGCCAATCAATCCCTGTCAAACTATTATCTGCCTAATTACATTAACGGCACAGATACAGTAACTTCCGTAAATCTTGTAAGACAGCTTTGGCTCGATAATATTTTCTACGGTACTGTATTTTCACTTCACTATTCAAGTAACAAAAACACTTTTTTACTGGGAGGAAACTTAAACAATTACAAAGGCAAACATTTTGGACAAATTACTCAATCAGAAACACCTGGTGCAATTCCTGATAACTTCAGATGGTACAACCTGAATGCCAATAAAAACGAACAATCTGTTTATGTGAAGTGGATCAGAAAAATAAACAACAACTGGGAAACTTATGTAGACCTTCAGAGCAGAAACGTTAATTATAAGATAAACGGATTCAGGGCTAATCCTAATTTAACAGTGGACAACAAATTTCATTTCATCAATCCAAAAGCTGGTGTAACCTATCAAAAATCTAACAAGAAAATCTATTTCTCTTATTCCAGCGCACAAAAAGAACCAAATCGTGACGACTTTGAGACGTCTTCAACCGATGCGCCAAAACCTGAAACGTTGCATGACTTTGAATTGGGTATGGAAAAAAAGTCAGGTAAATTTAGCTGGGCAATAAATACCTTCTACATGTATTACAGAAACCAATTGGTGCTTACTGGTGAAGTGAACGACGTTTTTGCTTACACAAGAAAAAATATAGATAAAAGCTACAGGGCCGGAATCGAAATGGAAGGCAATGTGAACATCAACTCCAAAATAACCCTATTGGTAAACCTTTCACTAAGTACCAATAGAGCCATCAACTTCAATGAATTCATTGACCAATACGATGAGAACTTCAATTATCTGGGACAAAAGGAAATCAGCTACAAAAAGACAGATCTTGCTTTTTCTCCTTCGGTTGTTGGATCCTGTATACTTAATATAATACCCTTAAAAAATACCGAAATCAGTTTTATCGGAAAATATGTAGGAGAACAGTTTTTAGATAATACTTCAAATGCATCAAGAGCTTTACCCAGCTATTATACCCAAGACTTAAGGATAAACTACCTAATGAAATCAGGAAAGAAATTTGAAACAATGTTTTTTCTGCAAGGCAACAATATTTTTTCTCAGAGATATGTAGCCAACGGATATACTTTTAGTTATTTGGTAAATAACAATTTGAGTACAGAAAATTATTTCTTTCCTATGGCAACTTTCAATGTGATGGGTGGAATAAACATAAAACTCTAATAGATTCAAACATCAATGGCCTGGTTCTGATTGCCAGGCCATCATTCCTCCGCTAAGTGATTTTACATTGGTAAAACCGAAGGATTCCAACATCATGCAGGCTTGCATACTACGCGATCCTGCCCTGCAGTAACAAATTACTTCTTGGTTTTTGAGGTCTTCTATTTCATCAATTTGCATGGCAACAATATTTCCCAATGGCAGCAACAAGCCACCGATATTGAATTCTGCATGTTCCTCAGGCTGCCTAACATCAATAAGATTTAGCTGTTCACCGGATTCAATTCGTGCTTTAAGCTCTTGTATGGTTATATTTTGCATATACTAAGGATGATTAATAATTAAAGAATCTTCAGGTAATTTTTTTTGCACCGAAAGCCATAGGTCCATTAATTGCCCTGGCTTTATCATGATAGCTTCCTTTTGTTCATTTACAACCGGAGGAACCTGTTTCCATATAAATGCACTAGTCGTATCAGTAACATCTGCATCCGGAAAAACGGCTCCCAACAAAATACCTTGTTGCTCTAACAATATCTTGGCTTCTTCGAAAGTTAATCCCGACAAATCAGGCACAGGAATGGGCTCTTCATTTAAACCACTTCCAATAACCAAATCAACTGCACTTCCCCAAGGTATTTTGCTACCAGGTGCAATTTTATCTCCCCTGAATTGCTGCCTGATAACTGCTCCTTTCATAAAATCAGGCTGAAAAATAGTATCACCAAGCTTCAGGTGACTCCTTCTCAAAATTTCAAGTGCAAAATTTAATGTTTTGCCTTCAAGAGCCGGCATATCAATGAGCGGTAAAGTGATTCTGTTAACCGTCAACAAAATGGTACGGTTTATTTTTACTGTGCTGTTTGGGTCGGGAAGTTGTTTCAGCACTATTCCCATTTTAGCTGTATCTGTGTAAACCGAATCCTGAATCATCACATCAAAACCTTTGTCTTCAAGGAATTTAATGGCATCCTTGGTGTTTTTTCCAACAACAGATGGCACTTTCAGGTATTCACCATGATTGGTGATGACACCCAACAATTGCAATATGCCAAAAAAAATGGCAAAAGTCAGTAACACTGCAACAAGCAGGTTTACCCAAAAAGGTTTATTTGTGATAAATGAAAACACTATTAATCGTAGTTACAAACTTAGGCATTTTTAGGATTGTTGTTTCGAATTATTGTTTCAAAAAACTCTCCTCTATCAATGCATTGTAAAAATCTTTGAGTTGCCAACCCATTGCTGTTACCTGTTGAGGAATGATACTGGCCGCACTTTGACCGGGCACAGTATTAATTTCCAACAAATAGGGTTTTGCCTCATCTTGGTTGTATATAAAATCAATTCTAATTACACCACTGCAATTGAAAATACTATAAGCCTTAACAGCCTCATGTCTGATTGCCGATGCAATGGATTCGTCTATTTCTGCAGGTGTCACCTCCTTGCTCGCGCCTTCATATTTTGCCTTGTAATCAAAAAACTCGTTCGCTGAAATGATTTCTGTAATGGGAAGTGTAATGATTTTATTTTGATGTTTAAATACTCCAATGGTAAACTCCCTTCCTGAAATAAATTCTTCTACCAATACCTGCTCATCTTCTGCAAAAGCTTTATCTAAGGCAAC
>CANHMN010000215.1 GCA_947461645.1 Chitinophagaceae bacterium
GCAACCAGCTTTGCTATGTCTGTTGAAGTAGCATTGGAGTCTAATTTGCTTATTTCAATATCAAGCAAATTTATTTTTTCATCTAATGCTGCTCTTTCTTTTTGCAATTTTTGCAGTTCAGCTTTTTTTTCTGAAAGTCCATTCTTATCGCTTCCACCTCCGCAAGATTGGATAACTGCAAGAAGTAAAGTGATTAAAACTACGTTGTACTTTTTCATTTTGTTGAATTTATATGCTTTTGTATGGTATCTTGAAGTTGTGTTTTATTTAACGATTCTAAAATGATTATGGTAACTTTCCAATGGCTTTGAGGTAATCTATTTTGGCAATGATTACATCGTAAAGCGCACCATAGTAGTTGTTTTGAGCTACTTTCCATTCTGTTTGTGCATTGTAAATTTCCATGTTGCTTCCAAGTCCTTGTTCGTATTTCATTTTAGTGGTGTTGTACACTTTCTCTGCAAGCTGAAGGTTGGATTCCTGGTTTTGTAAAGTAAGCAATCCGCTATTCAATTTCTGAACTGCATTTTTTGCTTCCATGGCAATTGCCTGCTCTAGGCGCTCTTTGAGATTTTGTGTTTTTTGGTACTCAAGTTTGGCCTTTTGAATTCTTGCAGACCTGGCGCCACCATCAAAAATCGGAACGCTTAATTTAAGGCCTACAATAGAAGTAGTAAACCAACTTCCCTCTCCAAAAAAATTGAATTCATTTCGTTGGGCATTTTTAGAATAACTTGAAAAGGCAGCAATCGTTGGGATTTTGCTGAGTTGATAACGTTGTACATTGAAACGACTAAGCTTAAGTGCTGTGGTCAATTGCTGGTATTCTTTTCTATTGTTGAATTGTAAACTGTCTTCAACAGCAAGCGATTTTATTTCATTTTCATTGAGCGTATCTGTAAGCACCAATATTTCCTGCTGAGGAATATTGATCAAAAACTTTAACGCGGCATTACCCATTTGAAGCTGGTAGCCGATTTTATCTTTTTCCGTTTTTAGGTTGTTCAGCTGCACCTCCACCTTATCAACATCAAGTTTCTCCACAAAACCATTCTTGTATATTTCTTTGGTGTCTGCAAGAAGTTTTTCGAATCTTTCTATATTGGCATCAATGCTGGTGGCTTGTCTGTTTCCCACTACAAGCTGGTAATATAATTTGTACACATTGGCTTTGATTTGCTCCTTGGTAACCTCTGCAGATTGGGAAGCCAAATCCATAATCGTACTTCGTGCCTTCAAACCAACAAACACCTGACCATCAAAAAGAATTTGAGATACGTCAATGCCACCAGACGCGTTCCAAGAAGTACCGAACCTCGCAGGAACATTACCGAAACCATTGGCAGGAAAAGCAATGGGTCTTCCGCTTCCATCTACAACGCCTTGGTTAACAAGAACATTATACACCGCAGGTGAAATGAAGTCAGGAAGTGTTGTAACGGGAATATCAAAAAAATGATTGACCGTAACGTTTCCATTAAGCTGTGGCAAAGCGATGGCTGTAATTTCTTTGTTGGATTGTTTTTGAATTTGAATATCAAGCAAAGCATTCTTAACCTCAGGCGAATTTTTTAACGCATACTCAATAGATTGCTTAAGGGAGAAAGAATTTACTTTTTGAGCAGAAGCATTTTCCTTGCTAAGAATCAACAAAGCAGTAAAAATTGCGGCCTGACGAATCATAAAATTATACATCTGGTTAACTATTTTTTAATTGTTTTTTGGAATGTATTTAGTCAATAATTTGTAGCCCTTGGGTGAAACAACACCAAATAAATAATGAATGGATAATTCTTTTGCGGCATCAACCAAAGGCGCCTTCACTGACTGCTGAAATTCGGGTTGAAATGGAATCAATATGGTTTCCATTCTGAGTCTTGTTAGGGTAGCAATATCAATTTCTTCGCGATAATTGCCTTCAGCAATACCTCGTTGGAGGTTTTCCCTGATAATTTTTTGAATGTAATTGTTTCGATGAGATTGAAAAGTCAAATAGCCTTGATGATAGTATTTGTGCAAATCGAAAATCAAAGAAGGATTCATGTGCTGGAACAAATTCGACATTTGATTGATGGCCAGTAGTACTTCATGAATAGCATCCTTGGCGATACTTCTGTCGTGCTCGCAGTTTTGTTCATTTTGAATGATAATCATCTTCACCACATCTGCCACTAAGGTTTCTTTATCCGGAAAAAACTGGTAAATGGTTTTTTTACTCATTCCAATAGCTGAGGCGATGTCATCCATGCTAACGCTTTTGAAACCGTAGCGCATGAATAACGTGTGGGCTTCTTGCCTGATGCGATGGGACTGATCTGTAAGGGCTGTTGTCATGCGCCGCAAAACTACGGAAACTTTTGTTGTTATCAAAGTTTCCTTTGGTAAAATAAATGGCTCACCCTTTAAATGGTGAGCCATTTATTTATTTCTTCCCTACAGTAAATACCCTTGACAAGTTAAATCCGAAGCTAACCTGGCCTTGACCCCAAGATTTTGTAGTGCCTGTGATGAATGCCTTTTCGTTCATTCCACTGGCATTGGTAAAATGAAGCTGAAATACGTGGCCTCCTGTTTCAATATCAAAGCCAACAGAAAGCGGGTTAATCATATTGGTAAACTGGTCTGAAACCATATCGTCGTCATCAGATTCAGGCCTGAGAATCATATGGTAGTCTGCAACAAAAGCAATTCTCTTGTTGAGCTTATACCTTGCGCCGAAACCCATTGCAAAAATATCATTGTAGTCATTTTTCCCTTTTACCAGGTTAAGATGTACGTGCGTGGGTGATAATTGCAATGTAATTTTTTCCGAAAACTTTCTTCCTAAAATCACCTGATTATAAAAACCCAATCGGCTGGTAAAATAATTTTTTCTTGTAGGATCCGACCATGGAGATGAGTTTACGGTTGTACCGGTAACAAAAACCAGTGAAATAGGCATACTAAACTTTCCTCCTTTGGACTGGTGAATCAATCTGTATTTGATGAATCCATCCCATTCTTTATTGAAAGTAGACCTGCCCAGTCCAATTGTCAAGTTTTTAGCAACGCCGTAGTCAAAACCAAATCGCATGGTTGCCTGATCAAGTCCAAATAAATTTTGAAAGCCTGAATTTAAATCTCCAAAGCGATGTAAAATTCTTACATCAAGTACGCCTTTGCCAATAAACTCCATGGAATGCCCATTGATAACCCTGCTAGACTTAAATGCATTCTTGATGTATTCTTTAGGTTTTTCATCCTGATCAATACCAGAAAGCAAATCATCATCAGGTTGAGCAAAGGCAAGCTGTGCTGATCCTACAAGAAA
>CANHMN010000216.1 GCA_947461645.1 Chitinophagaceae bacterium
CTCAGAAATCAGAATCTATCCTTTGCCTACCACATCTTCCTTTCATATTCAGGTTAAAAGTGAAAATCAGGAACCCATTCAGCTGAAAATCGTTGATCTACAAGGAAGAGGTTTAATTACATCAAAAGTAACGCCCGGAGAAATTAAAGAGCTGGGTAAAGAGTTGACACCCGGTTATTATATACTTGAAATTAGTCAGGCAGGCATGCATGCTACCAGAAAGTTGCTGAAACTGTAAAGGGCTTTACTACCAGGCGACGCTTGATACCCCGTTTATCTTTTTGATGAAGTAAAGGTTTTTGTTTTCAAAATAGTTTACCGCTTTTTGGGAGTCCTTAGATAGTACAGGAAGAATTCTAAAGGAGGTAAATACCTTGTCAGAATCGTTAATTACAGTTGAAATTTCTTTAGTATCATTAGTCAATGCTCTTGAAAACAAATAAACAGTTTCAAAACCTTTGTAGGCCATTTCCGAAGGTGTTCCTTTATATTGGTTGAGGTAGCTGTTTTGTATTAAAAGAGAGATGCTGTCTGTCTTGTTGTTAAAATAAGGAGTAGTGTAATAAAAAGAAAAATCTCTGTAATCCGTTTTTATGTTTTTGCTAAAAGCACCGAAGCCATTCCAATTAGGCATGCCGAAAAGCAACATTTCAAATTTTTTTGGCGATTTTTTTAAGATTGACACAAGTTCTTTTGCAAATGTTTCATCAAGGCTTGCGCCGATGATGCAGTTTTTTCTGGTGCTGTCTAAGGCAGTGCTTACATTGCTCCAGGTGCTGTCGGCTTGTATTGATTTTATTTTCAACAAGGCTTTCTTATCTGGTTTATTGATGGCATTGAAAAAACTCTCTGTTTTATCTTCCTGTAAACCGGGTTTTCTAATTAAGAGAATATTATCTGAGCTATGGTTTTGCAGCAAGTAGCTAAAAATGGATTCACAATGTGTTTTAAGACTTGGATTAAGCATGATGAAATAAGGGTTGTCTTCTATGCCATTGTCGTTGGGGTGTGTGACAGAAACAAAAGGAATTTTTTTCTGCTTGGCAAATGACGCTAACAAATCCAAATCGTTGTCTTTTACCAAACCAATAATTAAATCGAGATTCTCGAGTTGGTTGTTGTTAATCATCTCTTCAACAGTAACAGAGTCTGATTTAGTGTCGAAAACTTGTAAGGTGAGAAGCTCGTTATCTGCAGGGAAACTATCTAATGCAATTTTTGCGCCCTGAACGAAATCAATGGCGGGAAGTGCAAACCGTGGAAATTTCTTACCAGACTTGTACGCAGGTGTTTTAAATACAGAATCCAGGTAAAGTGGTGCAAAGATGCCGATATTTTTTTTATTGATTTGCGTTTGAGCAAAACCGTTAGTTAGACTAAAAAGTAAAAGAAATAGTGAAAAAAGAAACTTCATGTTTTTTGGATTGAGTTACAAAAACCTGTGAGCCTTATTATTCCCATTCAATGGTTGCGGGGGGCTTACTGCTGATGTCATAAACCACGCGATTGATGCCCTTTACACAATTGATTATTTCGTTGGAAACTTCACCCAGAAACTCATAGGGCAGGTGAGCCCAATCCGCAGTCATTCCATCAACGGAAGTTACAGCTCGCAATGCTACAGTAAACTCATATGTTCTTTCATCGCCCATAACCCCAACGCTTTTTACAGGAAGCAAAATAGTGCCGGCTTGCCAAACTTTCTCATACAAGTCATGCTTTTTCAGCAGTTGAATGAATACATGGTCTGCATCTTGCAAAAGTGAAACTTTTTCTGCATTCACTTCTCCTAATATTCTGATGGCCAATCCCGGTCCGGGAAATGGATGTCTGTTCAACAGTTCTGAAGGTATACCAAGTTCAGCCCCGATTTTTCTTACTTCATCCTTGAACAAAGTTCTTAGTGGCTCTGTAAGTTTTAATTTCATTTTTTCTGGCAACCCACCCACATTGTGGTGAGATTTTATGGTTACAGAAGGCCCATGCACTGATGCGGATTCTATAACATCCGGATAAATGGTTCCTTGTCCGAGATAAGCTGCATCATCAACCTTCGCAGCTTCCTTTTCAAATACAGCTATAAATGCTGCGCCAATCGCTTTTCTTTTGTCTTCGGGTAAGACTTTACCGGCTAATTCTTCATAAAAAAAAGACTTAGCATCTACGCCTCTAACGTTAAGGCCTAAATGCTTGTATATGTCAAGTACTTCCTCAAATTCATTTTTGCGCAAAAGGCCATTGTCTACAAATATCCCTGTAAGGTTTTCACCAATAGCCTTGTGAAGCAAAGTGGCTGCTACGGTGCTGTCTACACCTCCGCTTAAACCCATAATCACTTTTTTGTCGCCAATTTCTTGTTTCAATTGAGCTACTGTTTCTGTAATGTAGTGTGCAGGGGTCCAGTCGGCTATGCATTTACAAATACCGAACAGGAAATTTCCAATGATTTTTTTTCCTTGTACAGAGTGGTAAACCTCCGGATGAAACTGTAATCCGTAAACAGGATGTTTCAGTTTGTCATCGCATTTGAATGCCGCTACAGGAATGTTGTCGGTATTGCCCAAAACTTTGAAAGTGTCCGGAAGTTCTTTTATCGTATCGCTGTGGCTCATCCACACCTGAGAAGTGGTTTCCACTTCCTGAAGAAGTTGTTCCCTATGGAGGACATTGAATGCGGCTCTGCCATATTCTCTTTTATTGCTTTTGGCCACATTCCCACCAAATAATTTTGCGGTAAGCTGGGCACCATAGCAAACACCTAAAACAGGGCAATGTTCCGTCATTTCTTGAATGTTCACTGTAGGAGCGTTTTCTTCATTCACCGAGCAGGGTGATCCGGAAAGTATGATGCCTTTCAACTTAGGGTTTAGTTCAAAAGATTTGTTGAAGGGTATAATTTCACAATAAACATTTTGCTCCCTTACTGCACGGGCTATCAATTGCGTGTATTGTGAACCAAAGTCAAGAATAAGAATTTTGTCGTTCATGTTGTATGCAAAAGTAAAAGATTTGACTGACCTCAGGGAAACATTGTCTCGCTTTAGGGATTACATACTATTAAAGTTCAGTTGTTCCCCAAAATTCAGAATGTATTGATTCAATTTTTTTGAGCCTTATTTACGTTGCAATGATAGAATAAAATGCTTTTTTATTCATAACTCATTCATTATCAAATTGTAAATTCTGATTTCGAGGATTTTTTCTTTGTTTTAGGTTGTAAATGGAATGGATTACTCAGTTAAACTTACCCAACGATAAAAAACTTTTAAGAAATCCTTTGCAGTTTCACTC
>CANHMN010000217.1 GCA_947461645.1 Chitinophagaceae bacterium
GATGAAATCATATCCGGATTAGAAAATCAACTGCCCGGCGACTTGCTGGCTATTACAATACGAACCTGTTTGTTTCATTTAGGTGAGATTACTGGGGAGGTAACGAGTGAGGATAAATTGGATTACATTTTTTCGAAGTTTTGTATCGGAAAGTAATTACTAAGCATAATATTTTAAGTGTCACTGTAGTGTTATCGGTAACAGGTTTGAATAATTATTTACCAGCCGAATTTTTACTTGCACTTATTTCAACAAGTTCTTTTTCTTTGGTTTTGTCCGATTCAACCAGTGAGTCTAATTTATCAATCTTGTCTATACTATCTTTTTCTTCAGTTGGTCTAAGCCCTTCATTTGTCATACGAAACTCCTGGTTTTGATTGCCTTGATTTTGCCAGTTTTGAAATTCCCAGAAATCATCATCAAAATTTGAAATCCTGTTTGATTTCGGTAAACTGATAATTTTTCCAATCGGAACACTGATTAAAACTACCACTTGTTGGTTTCTGAACTTTTGTTTTTTTGTGATGAAAGTCCCTTGATCAATAGCAAGAATGCTGTCTGATTGTGATATGGCCAATTGAATGGCAGCTGCGGTTGTGTCAGCGGCAAATCTTGTTCTGCCATGTGCCGAATGCACCAATCTTATGTGAAAAGAATCATCCAATGATCTGATGACTTTTATTTTTACATTTTCAATAAAAATCGAGTCTTTAAACAAATCAAGTGCTTCAAAAAAATTGATGTTGTTGTTTTCGTCATCGTAGAAGTAAGGGTGTTTATTCAGGTTCACACACAACTTACCATTTATGGGTTGTATGATGGAGATTTCCCTTTCATTACTATCGCGATGACTTACATTTGAAAAATCACTACCCAATGTTGATGCCAATCCAAATAAGGAAATCCAGCCTACTATCCATAAAGCAATAAATATTCTGGTTACCCATTTGTTTTTTGTTTTGATACCTGCTATTTTTTTAATTAATGCAACAATAAATACGATAGTTGAAAGAATAATAAAGAAAAGAAGAAAACCTAAGGCAAAACTGTTTTGCCAAAATCCATTCAAAAGATAATCCTTAAACGGAACAGCAACAAAAGAAGCGAATGTCATTGCCAATAAGATTATAACGAGTGCCAAACCAACCACCGTTAATGTGGTGTAGGAAAAGAATTTTACAATAAATACAATCACTTCTGTAAATAGATTTATCAATCTTTTCAAAGCACTTGATGAATCCTTTTTGATTTCTTTTATTTTTTCACCAGCAACAGTACCCATTTTTTCAGCCCTTTCCTCAACACCTTTCATTTCATCGTTGATAGCATTTTTTATGGAATTCATATCCACTTTTTCGCCTTTCATTTCTAGTTTTTCTGAAGTGGTCTTAGCAACAGGCATTACTAACCAGAAAATAATGTAAACAAGAAAACTACCCGGCCAAATTCTTATTGCTATATCGTTAGATTCCAAAATCATACTGATAATGGGTATCAAAAATAGAATTCTTGGTATCCATACATTGATACCAAAATAATGCGATAAACCACTGCAAACGCCACCTACGATTTTAGCATCAATATCGCGGTATAATTTTTTTCTGGTTGACCCAAGCGCTTTAGTGGCTGAACTTGGAACGACCACCCAAAAAATAATGTATGGAATCAAACCTACGCCAAATGAAACGAGTAAAACAAGGAACACTATCCTAATCCAAACACTGTCGATATTAAAATAGTTACCCAAACCCGAACACACGCCGCCAATCAGTTTGTTGTTTTCATCTCTGTACAGACGTTTAATGGCGTCTGAATCATTTTGTTGTTTACTATCTTCTATTGGATTATGCTTTACTTCAGGTTCAATATCTAGTTCTTCCGGTTTACCCATACTTTTGATAATATCATTCACATCACGCTCTGTAATACACACTAAACCTTTGCTTAATTGTTCGTGGAAAAGCTCTGAGATACGGCTTTCAATGTCATTGATGATTTCATCTTTACCCACTTCGTCTCTAAAATGCATTTGTAAACTAGTGGTATAGTTTTTCAATATTTCATAAGCTGCCACTTCAATAGGTATTATTCTGCCGTGGTAATTGATATTGATTACTTGTTTCATTATTATAGATTAAGATTGTTGTGTAATTAGTTTCACAGCATCAGATAGCTGCTTCCAGGTACTTTCTAATTCTTTGTAAAATTCATTTCCTTTATCAGTAAGACTGAAGTATTTTCTGGGAGGTCCACTATTGCTTTCCACCCACCTGTAAGTGAGCAGTTCTGCGTTTTTTAAACGCGTCAATAAGGGGTAGAGTGTTCCCTCAAAAATATTAAGATCGGCAGATTTCATTTTTTCAATGATATCTGATGGATAGGCCTCACCCTGTTTAATTACCGAAAGGATACAGAATTCCAGTATACCTTTTCGCATCTGACTTGCTGTATTGTCTATATTCATCGAATGAGTTTATTGTTTTTGAGCGTTTGATAGCTGCCAAAGCACCAATTTTAGGAACCGACTCCGCAAATGTATATAACTTTTGGTACTATGCAATGCATAATACTATATTTTTTTAATTTACAGGAAAATAGCTAAGTAAGGAGTGTAGAATAGGTCTAAATTAGAACGTAGCGTTGTTGTGTATGAGCTGGGTAACTACTTTCTTGATAAATCCTTTTTCTGTTGAAAGTCTAGTTGTTGATGCACCCCAATCAGAATAACAAACGCTCTACAACAAAGAGAAATCTGTTATTCCTGAAGTAAAAGGTGAAATATACAGCCAAAGAGAAATCAGGAGTACTTTCCCTGATTATGGTGGATTTTTCAACCATTATTTCCAACGAACCTTTCACTGATTCAATTGTTATTGTCATGCCTTAATCATCCATAATTCTCACGCTTTGCATGGCCAGGAAAAGCAACAAAACAAACAAGAAAGAAAATTTTCCTCAAAAAATTTGTCTTGCATGCAATCGACCTTTCCTCTGGCGTAAAAAATGGGAAAAGGTTTGGGATGATGTAAAATACTGCAGTGACAAATGCAGAAACAAAAGATGAAAGATGACAAATGCTATCAAAACACTAAGATTGGTTCTGGGTGATCAGCTGAATAGTAACCACAGTTGGTTTAAAAGCACAGATCCCAATGTTACTTATGTTTTGATGGAAGTTAAGACCGAGACAGACTATGCGCTGCATCATATTCAAAAAGTAGTTGGTTTTTTTGCAGCCATGCGTTCCTTTGCGGAGGAATTAAAAATTCAAAAACATAATGTCATTTA
>CANHMN010000218.1 GCA_947461645.1 Chitinophagaceae bacterium
AAATCAAAATCGAGGTTCATGATTTTTTTTAACCCCGACATTGGTGAAGCATTGATTTGTTGAAAATCATCTTGCATCTCTTGTAAATAGTCTTTCTCATCGGCCAACAAGAAATGCTGGTAATCTTCAAATATATCCACGCCCGATGACAAATATACCTGAAGGTTTTTTTGAGCAGCGAGCGACAAGGTTCGGTAAAACTGATTGTACATTGTTCTTTTTCGGTGCGAAACCGGCAGAAGTTGTTTTAACAATCCGGCACCTCCCGAAACTAAAGGATGTTGAGCAAAAAAATCAAACCGCTTAAACGGAATATATCTTTTATAGCCTCCGAAAATTTCATCAGCACCATCTCCAGTCAATACTACAGTTACCCTCTCTTTTGCAGCCTTACTCACATAATAAGAAGGAATGGATGAGCTGTCAAATAATGGTTCTCCATAAGCACACAAAATTCCTTCCACATCATTCACCAAATGTTGAAAAGATATATTCACCTCTGTATGATCAGTGTTGTAACGCTCTGCTACTTTTTTAGCCAAGGGCGCTTCGTTGTATTCACCCTCAAAAGAAATGGTCATTGTCTTTAACTTGCTCACAAACTCACTCGCAATAGAAACCACCAGACCGCTGTCTATTCCTCCACTCAAAAAACATCCCACTTCTAGATCACTTGAAGTGATTCTGCTTCTGATGGCTTCGCGCAACATCTGATCTGTTTTTTCCAAGGCTACATTAAAATCATCTCGATTTTCAACAGAAAAATAATCGTTGATGTTCCACCATTTGCTTTCATGAACAGAAAGACCAGAACAATCTATTTTCAAAAAACTTCCTGCTCCCAATTCTTTTACCTTTCTATAAGGCGTATGCGATTTGTACATGCTGCCAAAACGCAAATAATGAAACATGTTTTCAGATTCCATTTCCAACGGCAATTGGCTTTTCAATGCATTTAGCTCGCTGGCAAATAAAATCTTTTCGCCATCATTAAAGTAATAAAGGGGTTTTTTCCCTGCTCGATCCCTTGCTATAAATAAGGTATGATTGTCCTTGTCGTATATGGCAAAAGCAAACATTCCATCCAGATGTGAAAGCATTTGTTCGCCCAGCTTTTCATACAGCAGAAGAAGTGTTTCTGTATCAGAATTTGTTCTGCACTGCAAAGCAAATTGTTTGCGAAGGTCAAGATGGTTGTAAATTTGTCCGTTGAAAACTATGGTAAATCTATCCTTTAAACTCATTGGCTGTTTTCCGCCGGAGACATCAAGAATAGACAACCTGAAATGAAAAAAATCAACATTATGAACTTTATACCCGGCTTGCTCATCAGGGCCGCGATGCAGCATAGCACCCATTAGGTCCGGATATGATAAATTAAAATTTACAGCGCCTGCAATACCACACATATTTACAAATTGTAGTTGGGCAAATATAAATCAAATAGTTATGCCCTAAGGTACAGATTGTACTCAGTGGCATTTACCTAACAAATGGACTTTGTATAAAAATGAAAAGGCTGATTAAATATCGAGAGATGAATTGTGTATGAATTTCAGCAAAGATGCGGTGTTCTTCAGGTTCAACTTTTTTAAAATATTGGAACGATGTACCTCAACTGTTCTGGTAGATAGAAACAAGGTTTCACCAATTTCTTTGGAAGACAATCCGTCTTTGATGTGTTTGAGTACTTCTACTTCTCTTTCAGACAGCTTACTGATATCGGGTGTTTCATCATCTTCGAATACTTGCTTGGCCAGGTTTTCCTGAATTTCCTTGCAAACAAAAATTTTACCATCATTTACCGATAAAATGGCTTCAAACATTTCATTTCTGTTGCTGCTTTTAGTAACATATCCCAATGCCCCATTTTTAAGCATTCGCTTGGCAAAAGAAGGCTGATTGTGCATGGAAACGCCAATTACTTTTGTTCCGGGAGACAACTTTTTAACCATTTTGGTTGAATCTATTCCGGAATTAGGTTGGATGTTGATGTCCATGATCACTATATCTGGTCGTTTTGTTTTAACCGTTTCAATAGATTTTTCGGTAGTATCATTACAGATGCCGATTACAGAGAACCGCTCATCAGAATTGATAAGCTCCGACCACATTTCAGCTACCAAATTATGGTCATCAAAAATCATTATGGATATCTTCTTGCTCATCTTACAAATGGTTTGTGAATATTAGAACGACATTTCTGCCTGTCATGTTGTTTGAATGGATGTTGAATTTTCGTGTAAAATAACGGGAAGAATGATCTCAAACTTAACGCCTTCTTTGAGCGAAGTATTGATATTGATTGATCCTCCGTAAAAATACACTCTATTGTTGATACTTTTTAGTCCTAATCCCTTTTTCACCTTACTTGCAATAAAGCCGTTTCCATTGTCGGAATAGCTAATCTGCAAACTTTCGGGTGTTCTTTTGAAATCGATTTTAATGGCTGTACAATTGCTGTGTTTGATAGAATTGCTGATCAATTCCTGAACAACCCTGTATATGTTTCGCTGAAGCTCAAATTGCAGATTTTTGAAGTCAGCAGTTTTACAGGAGATGTCAAATTTAATTTGCTTCAAATCGGTGTACTGATTAACCAATTCAATAATGGCTTCCTTCAACCCAAGGTCGATTAGCGCCGGAGGAACAAGGTTTCTTGATATACGTCTGATTTCGTTGATGGCTTTTTCCACATTATCATGGGCCTTTTGAAACAGCTGAGGATTTACATTCTGCGAATCAGAAGCCATTTGAAGGAACAAACTTGTATAAGTGAGAATGTGACCAACGCCGTCGTGCAATTCGTTTCCTATAAACTCCCTTTGTTGCTCTTCAGCATTCAAGGTGGCTTTCATTACTTCATTTTGTCGGATGGTTTTCTCCTGTTCAATCATTTTTTCCATCTTACGAATTTCGGTCACATTCCAGTGAATGCCTATTGACCCTTTTACCTTTCCATTAAGGTCAATGATAGGCGAGCCACTGATGACAACATTGAGCAATTCGTATTTTTTAGTTTTCATCTTTATTTCATAAAGAGATTCGTTCTTAGACAAGCGCTCATTGGTTATTTTCTTCATCACCTGATCGTACTCAGGAATATCTTTAATGAAAACATTTCTTGCATTTTTTCCTTTGAGTTGCTTAAAGTCATAGCCGGTAAGTTGCTCGAATGATTTGTTTACCCATTGAATATTTTCATTCAAATCTACTTCCATAATTCCGAGGTGCATATTTTCAAAAAGGCCTCTGTATTTTTGTTCGCTCTCTTTTAAAATAGCTTC
>CANHMN010000219.1 GCA_947461645.1 Chitinophagaceae bacterium
AAATTTCTTTTTAGCATTACCAAATAAAGCTGTTTTTCTCAAAAGTTTGAAGTAGTACTCTTTGTTGAATAAAGCCGAATCGTTCATGGCTTTGTAAGTTAAAAAAACTCCAATTGGTGAAAGTACAATTGTTGGCAACCACATTCCAAAAGCGGGTGTTAATGTCCCTTCTAAAGCAAACTTCTCTCCGAATATCATCAACAAATGAAAAATCAAAAAGAATACAATGGCAAATACCAATGGCAATCCAATTCCGCCCTTGCGTATAATGGCACCTAAAGGAGCGCCTAGGAAAAACAATATCAAGCAAGAAAGGGAAATAGAGAACTTTCTATTCCATTCAATCAGGCTCAATTTCGTTTCCCTGCTGTTGCTTTCCAGGTTTGATTTTAGAATAAGCAAATCATTTCTTAATGCAGTAATCATATTTTGTGCAGATTGATTGACTGTAAATTGATGCTGCAAAGGAATGAGTTGTGAATAGCTCAATAAATCGGGTTTTGCTTGGTTTTTTGTAACTACAGGTTTGTTGATTAAGTAAATGCGGTTGGTGTTGTTGCCTTCACTCATTTTTTTGAGGAGTGTGTCTTTTATAGTATAAAGCGAGTCGATGTTTTTTTGCAATTGTCTTGCGCTTAACATCTTGGAACCTCCTCTGAATGCGCTGTCGTTTTTTTGATTGTTTTTTAGAATGCTAAGGTCGAAAAGCTTCTTAAATTTTTTAAACTCCAATCGTGTGTATTCGGTATTGGTTTCATAGGCTGCGCCTTTTTCCTGGTAGCGAATTCCATTTTCAAGGTTGAACTCCAAAAAATTATCATCCTGTGAAACTTGCATCACTCCTTTTTCTGCTTGAATACAGTTGTCCTGAATATTATTGCCTTGCTCATAAATCAGTACATCGTGAATGGTTTTTCCATCATCGTCTTTTTTTCCGGCTTTAATGGCATAGTTTGGGATGTAGGTAAAGAATACACCTTCCTTTAAATCGAAAGCCGGTTTTTGAAAATAGATGTTGCTGTAAAGTGTGGCGAATTTTAGATTGGCATAGGGTATAACATAGTTAGCAAAAACAAATGTTATTCCGCAAAAGCCCACAACAATTACAACCAGGGGTTTCATGAACCGTAGCAGCGAGATGCCTGCGGATTTAATGGCCACCAACTCAAATCTCTCACTGAGGTTGCCGAAGGTCATTATAGATGAAATGAGAATGGCAATAGGCATGGCAAGAACCAACATAGAAGCGCTTGCGTACCACAAAAACAAACAAATGGTGTAAAAATCAAGACCTTTTCCAACAAGATCATCAATATACTTCCACAAATTTTGCATCATCAACACAAAAAATGCAATGATGAAGGTAACGAGGAAAGGCCCTAAGAATGATTTGACAATAAGTTTGTCTAATTTTTTTATCATGACAGGTTACTGATGCTCAATGAAAAAAGAACAAAGCAAAGGTAAAAGAAAATGGTAGCGTATCCTGATGATAAAGAGAAGAATGGTTGTGTTATTTAGAGGGCTAAATTAACTTCCTAAACGATGAAACAGGTCTTTTACCTGATATTCCCAAAGTTGACTTTGGTCTTTGATGTCTTTTTTATCGGCAAAATCCTTGATAATCAAAATGGTTTGATTCGTAACTTCAGATCTGTCAATGGCAAATTCAAAATACTCATCCTTTGCCATATAACTCCACCTGAAACGAACAAACTTGTCAAGTTCTTTTTCGATAAGGGTTGCTTTTTCCTGACTTTCATTCCAAGAGAAAGTGTAAACGCCGTCTCTTTCGTCAACTTTATCGGCAAACCACTCTTGCATGGCCGCCGGATTTATAAGAAAATCATATAGGATGCTGGGCGAACATCTGATTGGGTATTCTAGGGTATAAAGTACTTTTTTACTCATTGTAAATGAATTGATTAGCAGTATGCAATAATAGAAAATTAATTGAACCTACATCATAATTACACTTATTTTTTTCGGATGTGTAGTAATATTAGTACGTAGACTGATAAAAACCATGCACATGCATACAATAAAGGGTGTTTTTTTCGTTATATAGGTCGAGTTTTCATTCTTTACCCCTAAATCCACCCTTATGAGTATGCGTCAATTAAAGATCTCAAAATCTATTACAAATCGCGAAAGCGAAAGTTTAGAAAAATATTTACAAGAAATCGGCAAAGTAGATTTGATCAGTCCGGATGAAGAAGTGAAACTTGCCGTACTAATTAAAAAAGGTGATCAACGGGCATTGGATCGGCTAACAAAAGCCAACCTGAGGTTTGTGGTTTCTGTTGCTAAACAGTACCAAAATCAAGGTCTAACGCTTTCTGATCTAATTAATGAAGGTAATCTGGGTTTGATTAAAGCTGCGCAACGTTTTGATGAAACCAGGGGCTTTAAATTCATTTCATACGCTGTGTGGTGGATTCGCCAGAGTATTTTGCAGGCCCTTGCTGATCAGGCGAGAATTGTAAGGTTGCCTTTGAATAAAGTAGGCTTGTCAGGAAGAATTTCCCGAACATTCTCTCAGCTTGAACAAGAATTTGAAAGAGAGCCAACTGCTGAAGAAATTGCAGGCGTGCTTGATGTTGATGTTGATGAAGTGTCTGCTACACTTGGGATGTCTGCGAAACACATTAGTATGGATCAGCCCATTTCTGATGGAGAAGATGGTTCTTTGATTGATTTGATGGCAAATCCGAATGCGGAATCTGCCGACGGAATGCTTGTTGTTAATGATTCCTTGAACACCGAAATAGAAAGAACGCTAAATTCACTAACAGTTAGACAAAAAGAAGTGTTGGTGTATTTTTATGGAATCGGTATTGATCATCCCTTAAGTCTTGAGGATATCGGTGAAAGGTATAACCTCACACGGGAAAGGGTAAGGCAAATCAAGGACAAAGCTATATTGCGGCTTCAGAATTCTGCACAGTGCAACCTGTTAAGAGGTTTTTTAGGAGCCTAACGGTAAACTGTAATTGTTTTTATGTTTGAATAAAAAAAAGTCAATGATTATTTCATTGACTTTTTTGTTTGGAGAATTGTCTGTTTCTAAAATAACTTTTTATTCTGCCCAGCTCATCACATAGCCTTGATTTTCAATTTCCAGTGCGGTAGTGGTGAGTTGAAGTGGCCTGAAAGTATCTACCATCACTGCAAGTTCTTTGGTTTCTTTTGCTCCAATACTCTTTTCAACCGTTCCGGGATGTGGCCCGTGTGGTATGCCTGCT
>CANHMN010000220.1 GCA_947461645.1 Chitinophagaceae bacterium
AGATGGAGCAAGGTTGTGGAATGCAATGGTACGCAACAATGAGTCAGCACATGCTTATGGTAAATTGTTCGACAGCATTTCTGTTTGTTTGAGCAAAGGTTTGGGTACGCCTGTAGGAAGCTTGTTGCTGGGAAATGCCTCATTTATTCAAAAAGCCATCAGAATACGAAAGGTAATGGGCGGTGGAATGCGACAGGCGGGTTATCTTGCCGCAGCGGGTATATATGCGCTTGAGCATCACATCAACAGGTTAACCGAAGATCACGAAAAAGCATTTCGCATTGAAAAAGCCCTGCAAAAAAAAGATTTCGTTGGTGAAATCCTTCCCGTGGAAACCAACATGGTTATTTTCGAAATAAACGGAAGATTTACTGCTCAAACATTTGCAGAACACCTCAAATCAAAAGGAATTTTGTGCATTGCCATTTCTCCTAACCATGTAAGAATGGTCACGCATATCGATGTAACCGAAAGTATGATGGTAGTTTTAGAGAATACAATTGCTGAGATGTAAACTTTCCTTCCAAACTAACGACAGATGATCAGCGCTTAAACAATAACGCAATAATGATTCGTGTGAATCATTCAATCTAATCTGTTTACCATTTGCTTGTCAATCAATTGGAAAATAACTTCCGGCTTCATGGTACGCCACTGTTGCAGTTCAAGCAATTCAATGTAATTAGACAATCGGGCCTTTTGAAAATCGTATTTACTTTGTTCGGGCATATTTAAAATAGTTGCCCATCCCCTTTCATCATTTAACTCTTCGTACCAATCTTCATAATAACTGTCATCGCTGCTGTGAAAGTTAAAAACATTTTCAGCAATCAAAATGAAGTGTACAATGCCATCTGCTTGTAATTCATCTGTGATGTTTCGCCTTAGGGTCATGATATCGTTTTCAATGGCATCGTTCCATTCACCCAGCAATTCAATTACTGCAAATCGAGCATCATAATCAACAAAAAGCAATTTCAGGTAAAGCGTCTTGGAGCCAAAAAAATCCCATTGGGGATGTAGGTAAAAATTGTAGAGGGTTTGTGAATATTCAAACTCACTGTAAACCCTTCCATAAAAAGGAGATTTTTCATCCTCTTCCGCAGTGTACAAATGACGCCAGTTGTAATATGGTTCTATGTCTTGCATTGTGTTTCTGTAAGCAAATGAAAAGCCTGAAAAAACACAAAGTAATAAAAAACGCCCCGAAAAAATCAGGGCGCTTGTATATAAAATTAGGAAAGGTTATTTGCTTAGTCTCTGAGCGATACCAACAGAATAGAACAGATTGTCTTTCAATGCACTCTTGGTAAGGGTAAAGCGGTATTGAGATTGTAGGAACATGTAGGTGGTTTTTGCAAAATTAGCTTGCAAACCCAAACCAACAGGAACATAGGCGCCAAATTCAGCACCGTAAATACCTGCTCCAACACCTGCAGATACAAATGCATTGTAAGTATAATTGTCTTCAAATGCCTTAATGTTTACTGAGGGCTCAAACTCTAGGCCGATTGGGGTGAATTTATTGGAATAAACATTTCTGTCTGCCCCGGAATAATCATGAAACATTACAGTTGCTTTTCCGGAAAAATCTACTCTTGGGCTTATCAATTGATAGTAAGCGAATGAAATACCCAAATCCTGATTTTTAAGTCCGCTTAGTGTTTTTGACCCTTCATTGTCTTTCCATGCTTGAGGGGTTGATACGTCCATGGAGTTGACATGAATGCCGACCAAGCTTCTGATGTTCTTGATATTTTTAAAAGATTGTGCGTTGGAAATACCTACCAAAGCCATAAATGACAAAAGGAGCGTTAGTTTTTGTTTCATAAAAACTTGATTTAATTGAGTGGTTTGTTCAACAAAATTTATTAGTAAAGAAAACATCTTTACAGCAAATCTAATACCTAAATATACAGGAATCAAATGATTTTAGATGAGACTGGGCAGTTTTTTTCAAAAACATTGACCAATTAAGTGCTATTGTACGAAAAAAAAAGCCCTATATTTGCAACCCAAAATCCAGGTTCGGTAGCTCAGCTGGATAGAGCATCAGCCTTCTAAGCTGAGGGTCATTGGTTCGAATCCAATCCGAATCACTTCAAAAGTCCTGCACCAAGTGCCGGACTTTTTTTATGCGGCGAAGGAAGCTTGCTTCCATGAGCAAGCATAAAAAAAAGGACGATTCGCGAAGCGAAAAGGACTTTTGAAATTGACGCCCCCACCGATGAACGAGAGAAGCGAGTTCAATCCAATCTGGAAAATAAAAAGGGAATTACCATTGGTAACACCCTTTCATAAATTTATTCCTAGAATTTAAAAGCTCATTAGCCGAGCTTATTCAATAATCGTTGTCGTTCAGCATCTTTCATTGCCTGATTGATTTTCTTTAATCCTCCTTCCCTAATTATCAACCCTGCGACAATTAAAAACAGGCAAAAGGCAACTTCAAATCCTGCAACCCATTGCCACAAGGGAAAGTAATTTTTTTTCCACCAAATACCCGAAAATACCTTGAGCATTTCTTGCGCTTCACCTTGCTCTTGAGCAGTGATTTGCTGAATAGCAGTTTGGTATTCAAATGAAGAAACGTTCATTTTTTGAATTTGATCCAAACGAGTTTTCAATGATTCTAGAGCTTCGAGATTCTTGTCAAAACTATTGTCTGGTGTTTTCAAAAAAATAGCATTGTAATCCCCTTCATAACCTTTACCCTTAAACCCGTCGACAAACTTATTCACATACTCAGCTTTTTGCTGAATAGTAGACGCTTTCACTGCCAGATTCCAATAAGATTCATAATCTCTTTCGTATTGATAGTTACCAATAACGGCAAAAAATATCATTACAATTAATCCAATAATGCCAATTGAAATGTAAACAACACCTTGCTTTTTCATTTTTTGTTTTTTACAATAATAGTTAAATCGCATCACAAAAACACTGAATGTGCTTAATGAAATCATTATATCAATTGAAATAAGTTAAATTTCAAGAGTGTAAAGAAAACGAGCGAAGCGAGTTCAATCCAATCCAACTTTATTTCCGTCGAAGGAAGCTTGTTTAATTCATAAATAGCTATCTTAGAAAAAAAAATCATTTTGTCAAGATTCTATTGGGTGATTGTTTTCATGTTATTCATTACAGCTTGTAGCAAAGCACCCGTTACCAACAACAATAATATCACCGAAAGCTTACC
>CANHMN010000221.1 GCA_947461645.1 Chitinophagaceae bacterium
ACAGAATACATACAACATCAATGCTATTGCTGCTTTAGTAGTCGGAATGATCTTTTTTTTCATGTGCTTTTTTACTTCAATTGATAAATAGGATCTAGGCAAATCACATATAACGCAATTGACTTGCTGCTTTTTTGAGCCATTTTTCTAATGTCGTTGAATAGGTTATCGTAATGATTTCCTAAAGCATAAGAATAGCCCAATATGATGTTGATTTTTTCATCGGTCTCTTGCAGAGAGAAGATGCGATTATCTTTCAGGACATGAAAACTAAAGTCAGAAATCTTCCAGTTTGATTTTTGCAACACTATAGTGCTGTCAGCTATACCGGAGAGCATTTCTATTTCATGAAGAATAGACCCCGCACAATATTTCTTTTGCTGGTAAGCCTCTGTCAACTTTACCTCAACAGAATCATTCACAAACATGCCCTGTAGCACAACGCTTCCATTTCTGATGTTTGCCGATTGCAGAAAATGCAAATAAGAACTTGAATCGAGATAAAGAAATTGAAAGCCACTTGACCATTTTTTTTGTTTCAAAAAACAAATGAAGTCATTTTTATACTGAAAGGTAAAGGGTTTGTTGATGTGGTGTTTTTTCTGATACAGCCATCCGCATCCGCTAAATACGATAGAAAGAAAAAAGTAAAGGATTGTTTTCATGGAATTCTGGTTTGATGAAGTTGTGGATTGTTGAAAAAGGAGTCGCAATCCTGAAATATTCCGATTGCAACTCCTTGGTGATGGCAACTACTCCAACAACTTCATATTCACTACATATTCATCGCCAATCACAACAACAGGATATACACCTGCCTTTACCCAATAACTTTCGCCGGAAGGCATGCTAACCGAAATGGTACTTTCCTCCACTTCAAAAGAGGTCATGTCTTCTTTGGAAAAATCCGCTTTACTGTTTAGTTCCAATGGAAGATGCAGAGAAAGTTCTTTACCGGTCCAGCGGAAAAAGGCATTCACTTTACCATCTGAAAGCACGTTTTTTCTTATGCATGGAATACACCCAACACTCAAGCTTACTTTTACACACAAGCCAAAGCCCGAGGAACATGAGGTTCTTGGTTTGTGAAAATTGAATTGATCGATTGATACAGAAGCTGCCGGACAAGTTTCATCAGGACAATCAGGAAAGAAATCCGTAGTGCCGGTTTCGATAGAAGACCTCATTTCTTGTGCAAAGATCGTTTGGGAAAAACAAAAAGCAAATGCAAAAAGATAATACCTCATAAGATTGTATTTTGTATGAACAGCTACTCTTTTTCCGGTTTTCGCCATACCCGTGTCAATGGCCATTGATAATGTAAAAATGGAATTTGCAAAAGAGTTGAGCAATTTTTTGGGGTTTAGAATATTCAGCGGGAATGAACTTTTTTCACACCCATTTTTCAACTTGAACAGATGGGCAAACAGCACTTTGCTCAAAAGAAATTTCTCCAATCTATGGGTTGTATTTCACCATGAGAAAAAACTGATGTAAAATAATTTTACCTCATTGATAACCAATCCGAGCTTACTGCTTAAGCCGGCTAAAAACGCAAAACATGAAATACAGAAACAACGAAGGCACTTATGAAAGAATGCGAATTGGTGCCAACATCAGAAAATGGAGAAACATCAAAGAGGTGAAGCAAAAGGAGCTTGCTTCCTGCCTGAAAATTTCAGAAGCTTCAGTAAGTAATATGGAAAATGATCTTACAGACATTACACTAAGTCAGTTGGAAAACATTTCCTTAGCATTGAATGTACCTCTTGAAAAACTCTTTAGTGATCCTCAGATTACCCTGAATGAAAAATACAGTATTGCAACAGACAAAGAAAAACAGGATAGTATGGTAATGGATAAAGAATTCGCTTATTCCATCATCAACACCATTGAAAAAAAAGATGAACAACTTAAAACAGTTATAGACAACATGATGGAGACAATGAAAAAGCTGGTGGAATGGAAAGAAAAAAGAACGAACAATTAAGGTAAAATAGTTTTCTACACACACCGAAAATATTCGGTGAGGCAAGGTCATCTGCAAAAAATCGGCATTAAAATAAGATTGTCATTATTCCAAATGAAGCGTGAAAGAATCTGCATCTCTTAAAAAAGGAAGCGCTTTTCTGGTGTTGTTTAAATCTTCCATATTCAAGGTTATGGTGTGTATATCCTCGCGATCTGCACAATGGTACAATACTTCGCCTAAAGGATTTAGCACCATCGAATCGCCGGAATGATAATTGCCGTGAGCATCGTTGCCTATGCGGTTAACGCCAACCACATAGCATTGGTTTTCAATGGCTCTGGCACACAACAATGTTTTCCAGGCAAGGCTTCGGCGTGCCGGCCAATTGGCTACATACAACAACAAGTCATATTCAGCAGCAGTTCCCGATGCTGCATCGCCCAGTTGCTGCCGACTCCAAACAGGGAAACGCAAGTCATAACAAACCTGTAGATTTACTTTCCACCCATTTACAGAGGCAATTACCCTTTTTGATCCGGGTGTATAATGTTTATCTTCTCCTGCAAAAGCAAACAGATGTCTTTTGTCGTAATAGCCCATTTGTCCGTTTGGCATCATCCATACCATTCGGTTGAAAAACTGTTTCTCTTCTGCTATAATCAAACTGCCGGTTAAAATAATTTTTTGTTCTTTGCTCACCCTGCTCATCCACTGCAAGGATTCGCCATCCATACCCTCTGCCAAATCAGCTGCGTTCATGCTAAAGCCTGTATTAAACATCTCAGGCAAAACCACAAGTTGCGTTCGTTGAGGGATGGCTTTTATTTTTTCTTCCAATTGCTGTAAGTTGAAAGTCTTGTCTTCCCACTTTAAATCCGACTGGATAATCGTAATGGTTAATATTGACATGTGCTACCCTTTTTGCAAAAGTATTCAAATTATCTGCAGTCAACATTAGATATTGTTGGTAAAACGGCGAGAAATAAGCAGTTAAGTATTGAGTTTAATATAATAGTCAAACCACCCACACGAGAATGATATTACATTTACCTTTGTAAAAACCTTCTTATTTATGAAACAAAAGGCTATTGGATTATTGTGTTTCCTTTTTACGTTTTCTTTTGTTTTGGGTCAAGACAAAATTCCAGGCATAGATAAGTCATCGCTTGACATCAGTTATTGTCCGGCGAATTATCCCATACTTAAACTGAAG
>CANHMN010000222.1 GCA_947461645.1 Chitinophagaceae bacterium
AGTAATTGAAGAAGGTGGCTATATCATCCGTTATGAAAGAGGTACTTTTCAAAGCGGCTATTGCATTCTTCAGGAAAAAAAAGTAGTTGTACTTAATAAATTTCTTCAGACTGAAGGCAGAATCAATACCCTGATCGATCTGCTTCCCATGCTCAACATCAACATTGATGATCTTACTCACGAAAGCCAGAAGCTTTACGATGAATTGATGCTGCAACAGGTACACAAATAAATTTGCTTTTTTTCAGGCTTGTTTCATCCAAACCTTCTGCATGTTTTCTCCTCAACTAAAAATCACATTTCTCGGAACAGGAACAAGCAGTGGCGTGCCAATGATTGCCTGTGATTGTGAAGTGTGCAAATCGGAAAATCCAAAGGACAAACGTTTCAGAAGCAGCATTCTGGTTGAAAGCGATACCACAACTTTAGTAGTAGATACCACACCCGATTTCAGATCGCAGATGTTGAGGGAAGGAGTAAAAAAACTAGACGCCATATTGTTTACACATGCACACAAAGACCATGTGGCCGGGCTTGATGATGTAAAGGCATTCAACTATTTTCACCAGCAACCGATGAAAGTATTTGCCAACGAATCTACAGAGAAGGCGTTGAGAAGAGAATTTGCCTACGTGTTTGAAGAATTCAAATATCCCGGCGTACCTGATATACACATTCACCCCATAGACAACAAAGCCTTTTATGTAGGCGATATTGAGGTAACACCTATTCAGGTATGGCACCATAAAATGCCGGTATTGGGTTTTCGTTTTGGAAAGTTTACTTACATAACTGATGCCAATCGAATTGAACAGGAGGAAAAAGAAAAAACAAAAGGCTGCGATATCATTGTTCTGAATGCACTCAGAAAAGAAAAACATCTTTCTCATTTTACATTGCAGGAAGCCATCGATTTGGTAGATGAGCTAAAAATTCCCAATGGTTATTTTACCCATATCAGTCATCAATTGGGCAAGCATGATGAGGTTTCAGAAATGCTTCCAACAGGTAAACAACTTGCATTTGATGGACTTGTTTTAAACTGCTGATTTTTTGTTGTTTTCCTCTTTTTTGTTTTTTTAGGGTGGATTTATTTTGCCGCAATGAAAAACAAAACGGCATACCATTGGTTGGTTTTTTCGGAAAGGGAGCGAAGGGGGATATTGTTGTTTGTAGTCTTAAATTTTCTAATTGTACTTGCTCCTATTATCTATTGGAATTTACCCGTTGTCAATGATGCTAAAAAATCATTGAGTATTGTAGATATTCCAGCAGAATTTCAGCACCAAAAATCAGACAGTGTTATGGCGCAGTCTGTGCTTAAAAAAACTCACGTGTCTTTTTTTTATTTTGATCCCAACACCGCATCAGAAGATGAATGGAAAAAATTAGGGCTCAAAGAAAAAACTGCAAAAACCATTAGGCACTATTTGGAAAAAGGGGGGCGCTTCAAAAACAGGGAAGACATCAGAAAAATATATGGCATTTCTGCTTCTTTGGCCGACAGCATTATTCCTTACGTTATCATTGAAAAAAAAACGTTCCTCTCATTTGAAAATCGTTCGTATGGTTTTCAAAAAAAGCAACCTTCGCCAAAAATTGAAATCAATTCGGCAGATTCTGCGACTTTCGAAAAATTATATGGCATTGGTCCCGCATTGGCAGCAAGAATTGTAAAGTACCGAACAAAGTTGGGAGGTTTTTTTGCGGTAGAACAAATGGGCGAAGTTTGGGGTTTGCCTGATTCCATTTTTGTGAAATTGCAGCAGCAACTGATTTGTAACGAACAAAACGTTATTAAGCACAGTATCAATAAAGCAACCTATGATCAATTGAAGTCGCACCCCTATTTTGGGTATGCTGTTGCGCGGGCTTTGATAAGATATAGGGAGCAGCATGGGAACTTTTCCTCATTAGAAGATGTTCAAGGAATATTGAGTATTGATGAAGAAAAATACAACAAAATCATTCGTTACTTAAAGCTGGAATAATTAATGCGGATGGGAAGTATTGTTCGGTTTTTTATTCCCTAAATTGCATTTTCAAAGCCAACATCTTATGCATTTTTCAAATGACGAGCTTACGCTTCAAATTGCTCAAACTGCTTCAGACTTTGCACAGCAACACATTCGCCCTTATGTAATGGAATGGGATGAAACACAGGAATTTCCCGTGCATGTTTTCAAAGAATTGGGAAAGCTTGGTATGATGGGTGTTTTGGTGCCTGAGCAATATGGCGGATCAGGACTGGGTTACTTTGAATACAGTGCAATCATTCAAGAAATAGCTAAGGTTTGCGGTTCTGTTGGACTTTCCGTAGCTGCACACAACTCTTTGTGCACCGGGCATATTCTTGCTTTTGGAAATGAGGAACAGAAAAAAAAGTATTTACCCAAACTTGCAACAGCTGAACATATTGGGGCATGGGGACTAACGGAGCCGAATACAGGAAGCGATGCTGGCAACATGAAAACCACGGCTGTTAGGCAGGGAGAAAACTGGGTAATCAATGGTGCAAAAAGCTGGATAACCCATGGAAAATCGGGCGATGTGGCCGTTGTAATGTGCAGAACAGGTGAGCCAAGAGCAAAAAACAACTCCACTGCCTTTATAGTGGAAAGAAACACTCCTGGATTTTCTGCCGGAAAAAAAGAAAACAAGTTGGGTATGCGTGCTAGCGAAACCACCGAAATGATATTCGACAATTGTGTGGTTTCTGATGCCAATAGGTTGGGGGAAGTGGGTGACGGTTTCAAACAAGCCATGAAAATCCTTGATGGAGGAAGAATTTCTATTGCCGCATTAAGTCTGGGAATTGCCAAGGGAGCTTATGAAGCTTCCGTAAAATATTCCAAAGAAAGACATCAATTTGATCAACCTATTTCCAACTTTCAGGCTATTTCTTTCAAGCTTGCCGATATGGCCACAAAAATCTCCTGTGCAGAGTTGTTGATTAACCAGTCATGTGATTTAAAAATGAAAGGATTGCCAATGACCAAAGAATCTGCAATGGCAAAGTATTATGCCAGTGAGATTGCAGTTGAGATAAGCACTGATGCTGTTCAGATCTTTGGCGGTTACGGTTACACGAAAGATTTTCCTGTAGAAAAATATTACAGAGACAGTAAGCTTTGCACCATCGGTGAAGGGACAAGCGA
>CANHMN010000223.1 GCA_947461645.1 Chitinophagaceae bacterium
ACTTTATGGATTCGGGGATTGACCAAATTGGTAGAAATGGAATCGCCCACATTTTTCATGCGGAGCAATTTGATAAGCCCATAGGCTCCCAAACCAATTAGTCCTATGCCCAAAACCTTATTCATCTGTCTTTGAATTTTGGTTTTGGTTAAACTTCGAATTGATGCGCTCTGAAATTTTATCGAGTGCCTTCTTAACGATGTAACCTATGCCGGCAGAAGCCGCTGCATAGATCATCACATTGGCCAGTGAGCCAAATGTTATGGCCATCATTACCGGCTTTACGGAAATTGCTTTTACCACGCCACCAATCATTCCTGAGACTGTGGTAAATGCGCCGGTATCGTGTGGTTGATTCATAAATCTTGCCTTTTGACGAGACAAGATTCGGGAGAAGTATTGAGAGGGAGTTGACGGTTGTTGACCGTTGTAGGTGGTTGTCGATTGATATAGTTATTCTCCTGTTTTTGATTAATTTTGAAGGGTTTATAAGTGATATCCTTTGGGGCTTATAGATCTTTTTTATAATAATCATAGAAATAAATCTGAGCTAGGCGTAAGCTTAAAGACCGAAAAAATAGAATGACGACAAGGAATTATATAATCACTCAACAGCAACTCGAAGACTTGATGAGGCGTTTTCCAAACACTGGAAAAAACAGTGACATTGGAAAGCTTGCTGTTGAAATTGCGAAACTTTATTTTCTATCACTAAACGACCAGACGATCTTCACGACAAACAAAAATAGAATTGATCTTTCAGTATTAGTAAATGGAATTATTGAACATTACGAAATAAAGGGAACAGCCGATAAGAATGTCTCCTGGAATAAACTGAAAGTTTCCAGCCAAAATTCGCACGACCATTTAGTAAATGGAATGACGCTAATTAGAATTACAAATATTGGCTCAACTGAAATGACTTTATTTTTATTAAAACACAACGAAGATTTTGAATTGGTTCCTGAACCAAGATGGTCTGTAATACCTAAGAAATGAACGAAACTATAAAACATGTCCTCGAAAATAATCCTGGATTAATAAATATAATCCTGACAGGAGTCTTTCTGCCATTAGGAATATTGTGGTTAACAAATCGAAATAACCGACAATTAAAAAGAATTGAAAAAAATCTTGATTTGCAATATAAGACCAAAGACGATATTCGTGAACAAGAGAAGAGAGTTTACGCATCTTTATCTAAGATACTTTTTGACGTTCAGCAATTACATGTTGCGCTATCCGGAAAATGTGTTGACACAAGCTGTATAATAGATGCATTAAAAAAGTTCGACCTTTCAGTGAGCAAGTGCCATGATGAAATTGCGGACAATATGCTCTACTTATCATCTGACGCTATAAATCTTATTTATAAATTTTACAACTCTATTGGGCAATTAAAAATACAACTTCAAGAGCTTGACAAACGAAGGGAATTTGAAATCGCTAATGTTGTTGTCTATTATTCCTCTCAACATCTTGCAGACTCATTAATTGAAATACAAGACCTGTTTATTTCTCAACGTAGTGAATTAAAAGTTCAGTTTGACAAGACGAGACAAGAAATGATGAGATATTGTTGTGGACAAGAACCACCGAAAGAACTTAAAGATAAATATGAAGCACTTAAAGCGACAATGATTGAACAAAACGTATTGTGTTAAACGCCTTACGCCTATCACGGGTTTTGGGTTAGTAGGTGGACAATGCGAATAATAACATTTGAGCAATTAATAAACGCTGTTGCTGGTAGACAGTTTTCGGTTTCAAAAGCTCCCCAACGCAAGGCCCGAAACCATTAAGGCTCCCCAAATAGATCTACAATTAACTTAACTTGGCTTGGAGTTAAGATCTTTTTTCTAGGCTTGTAGCCCAATTCCAATAGCTGTATTTTCAATTTTTCATTCTGCCGCACCCAACGTCCTAATTGGGTACTAGCGCTTCTTTTATTACAATTAGGGAAGTAGAGTAAAGCAAGTTCACAATACCCATATGATCTGATTTTAAAGTTTCCATCCATATTCTTGAAATGTCTTAAAGTGTCTAATAAAAAACCCTGGACTTGCCAGGGTTTGATTTTTAAATGGTAAAGGATAATCGATTTTCTATTTTCTTCGAGAGCAAGTGCATGTCGTCACCAACTTTCTTATCTACAATCCGAGCATAGTGCTGCGTGCTGTTGATGTTTTTATGCCCAAGCATTTTGCTTACACTTTCAATAGGAACGCCATTGGTTAAGGTTACCGTTGTAGCAAAGGTGTGACGAGCCACATGATAAGACAAGATTTTAGTGATTCCGCAGAGGTCTGCAATTTCCTTGATATAGGCATTCATCTTTTGATTACTTAGGATAGGAAGGATTGGATCATTATCCTGAAGCATTTCAATATTGACATACTTATTGATGATTTTAATCGGAACATCCAACAACGGAATGTTAGCACGGCCTCCGGTCTTTTGGCGCTTGGTTTTAATCCAATAACCAGCTTCATTGATTTCAATCTCACTACGCTTGAGTTTCTTAACATCCGCATAAGCAAGCCCTGTAAAGCAGGAGAAAATGAAAAAGTCACGCACCCGATTTAACCGATCGAACGGCGAGGTGAATTCCATTAACTTTTGAAGTTCTTCCTCGTTCAGATAGGGACGGTCAACCTCTTTCATCTTTAAGCTGATTCCAGCGAATGGATCTTTCAGAATCCATCCATGATGTAGGCAGCGATAAGTGATTCTTTTAAGGTTTTGAAGGAACTTGTTTGCCGTGTTGAAATTGCATCCTCGTTCAGTTTTCAAATACATCGCAAACTCAGTAATCATGTAATGGTCAACTGCCTTTACCGGAACATCAGATGTTTTGTATTTAAGCTTCAGAAAATTGACGAAGTGGTTTCGAGCAGAGGTGTATTTTTGACATGTTGCAACCGTACATTCTTTGCCGATGAGCTTGCGTAATCCGGAGATATGATCATCCCAAATTTCAACAATCATTCTTGCCTTAGCTGTATTTACTCCTAGAATCGAATCTCGAAGCATCTGAGGCGTTATCGTCTCATGAAGGGTAATTAGCTCCGAATACTTTTGTCGTGCTCTCGTGAGCACAGATTCGATGTAACGATTA
>CANHMN010000224.1 GCA_947461645.1 Chitinophagaceae bacterium
GGTAAACTTTTGAAATTGAAGTTCCTGAAAGACTCTTGTAGGTCAAAGGCTGCTTAATTACTTTGTCGCGAACCTTGAATTCATAAAAATCTGCCTTGTATCGTTGCAGCATTTCAGGCCATTGAGCGATTAAGCTTTTATGATGAGCGTGTAACTGAGCGGATACATTAGATTCAAGGTCAGTCAAAGCTCTTTTGGCTTCGCTGTTTTCATCACCCAACAATTGAAGGGTGCCTTGAATTTTATACCACCGACTAGCCAATGCGCGCTGTGTCTGAACTTCATTATCGTATTGCTGAATGGAGGAAGCAATTTCCGATAAGTACCTTGATCTTGATGGCGGAATGATAGTTGCTTGATGCGAAGCATCTGTTGTAGCCTTTTCTTTTTTTGCAATTGAAAACTCAACACCTGTTTTTTTACCGATGGTTTCCATCAACAAATCAAACAGTTTGTTTACCCCGGAATCGTTGAACTGAGCAGCAATAGTACCTATTACAGGCAGCTCCTCATCGCTTGCATTCCATAAACCATGGTTTCTTTTGTATTGTTTTCTAACATCATGAAGCGCGTCAAGTGCACCTGCTTTGTCGAATTTGTTCAAACAAACCAAGTCAGCATAATCGAGCATGTTTATTTTTTCCAATTGAGATGGTGCACCATACTCCGGCGTCATGACGTACATGCTTACGTTGCAATAATCGAGTATAGAAGCATCGCTTTGTCCAACGCCGGCACTTTCCAATATAACCAAATCAAATCCTGCCTCTTTGCAAATATCAAGCGCATCTTGTACATACTTACTAAGCGCTTTGTCACTTTCGCGTGTAGCTAAACTTCTCATGTAGGCTCTTGGGTTAGAAATCGCATTCATTCTTATCCTGTCGCCCAACAATGCGCCTCCTGTTTTTTTCTTGGAGGGATCTACAGAAATTACCGCAATGGTTTTATCAGCACAATGCTGTAAAAATCTTCTTACAATTTCATCGGTAACAGAAGATTTTCCTGCACCTCCTGTTCCGGTAATACCCAAAACAGGAATATTTTTTTGCTGCAGTCTTGAAGCATCAACGCCTTCAAAAACGCCGTTTTCTGCATTGGTTATTTTTCGGGCTACTTTTCTGATGTCTACTGCTTCTTGTAGCTGGAGAGGCGTGTTAAAATCAGCTGAACCATTTAGGGAAAAATCACATTGTTTAATCACATCTTCAATCATCCCTTCCAAGCCCATTTTTCTTCCGTCATCAGGAGAATAAATTCTGGTGATGCCGTATTGATGCAATTCCTCTATCTCATCAGGCAAAATAGTACCACCGCCGCCACCAAATATTTTGATGTGGCCACAGCCATTTTGTTCGAGTAGATCTTTCATGTATTTGAAAAACTCCACGTGCCCGCCTTGGTAGCTTGTAATTGCAATCCCTTGCACATCCTCTTCTATCGCGCATTCCACAATTTCTGCAACGCTTCTGTTGTGCCCCAAATGAATAATTTCAGCGCCCTTGCTTTGCAAAATCCTGCGCATGATGTTGATGGCTGCATCATGCCCGTCGAACAAAGAAGCTGCCGTTACTATTCTTACTTTTTGGTGTGTGTTGAAACTCATGGTGAATGTTTTTCCTTTTCCTGAAAAAGATATTGTTCAGAAAATAAAATACCGGTTTGTAGTGCAGCCAACTACAAGAAAGCCGCAATCGTTCAGGTTGCAAAATTAAGACAATAAGGCTTATATAGGGAGCATTTATGCCGTAAAGAGTTTGAAAGAAAGCTCAGCAAAAGTTTCCACGGATAGCTCTTCTGCTCGCTTGTTGTAAAGTTCTTTTTGAAGTTCTTCAGCAGGAAGCAAACTTTTTAGTGCATTTCTCAACGTTTTCCTCCTTTGGTTGAATGCAGTTTTAACCAAAAGCCGAAATGCCTTTTCTGACTTCATAGGAACGGGTTCTTTGCGTCTAGTTAATCGTATTACTCCACTCATTACTTTAGGAGGCGGATTGAAGCATTCAGGCTTTACATCAAACAAATACTCCACCTCATAAAAGGCCTGTATTAAAATGCTCAACACACCATAATCTTTGGAGCGGGGTGCAGCGGCAACCCTTAGTGCTACCTCCTTTTGAAACATTCCTACGATAACGGGCACACTATCTTTCCACTCCAACATCTTAAAAAGTATTTGAGAGGAGATGTTGTAGGGAAAATTACCAATAACCGTAAAGGGTTGTTCAAAAGGACTTTCTATGTCGAGAATGCTAGCCGATATGATTTTGCCTTCAATAGATTTGAAAGTCTTTTGCAGAAAGGCAATTTTCTCCTCATCGATTTCCACAGCTTTAAAATCAATATTAGGAATGGTTAGCAGGTGGCGAGTTAGTGCACCTCCACCGGGACCAACTTCCAGCAGCCTTTCAAATGAAGTACTGCACAAAGCCCGGAAGATGTCCTCAATAACCAATTCATCTTTCAAAAAGTGCTGTCCGAGCGATTTTTTAAGTTTATACATTTAAACAAAAGTAGGTTATTATTGATTTCATCTTGCGCAACCCGAAATTCTGAAAATAGGTGCCCATTGATGGTTGTTTTACATCAGTGTATTCGTGCAGAATCCGTATTTTTGCCCTTCAAACAAAATGTTGATGAGTAACCATACGGAACACAAACCCATTATTGGATTCAGCTGCGGAGATGTAAACGGAATCGGCATCGAAACGATCATTAAAGTGCTGAGCGACAGCAGGCTTTTAGATTTATGCACCCCCGTTATTTTCTGCAACAACAAGGCCATCAACTTTTACAAAAAAATAATTCCAGACTACAACCTGAATTTTTCTGCCATCAAGGATTCTACCAAAATCAATCCGAAGCAAGTGAACCTTTACAATTGCTGGGAAGAGGATATAGAAATTACACCCGGCACCATGAATGACACTGGAGGTAAATATGCCGTATTAAGTTTGAATATTGCTTCCGAAGCACTGAAGGCCGGAAAAATTGACGGTCTGGTTACTGCACCCATTCACAAAAAGAATATCCAACAGGCTTCTTTTCAATATACAGGTCACACCCCCTTCTTGAAAGCACTTTTTAATGCGCAGGATGTGCTAATGCTCATGACTGCA
>CANHMN010000225.1 GCA_947461645.1 Chitinophagaceae bacterium
CCACCGCCCATTGGGAAGAAGAATGGACCGCCAAATCCACGATTTCCTCTTCTGCTGATCATTGAGCCTCCACTTCCGCCACCGCCCATGAGCGATAACAGGAAAATAGTAACAACAATCAACACCAACGCAATGGCTCCATCCGAACCCTTGCGTTTCTTTTTGGCGATTTTGTATTCCCCTTTTACCGCTTTGATAATGGCATTTGTACCCTCATCGATACCGCGGTAATAGTCTTTTCCTTTAAAATTAGGCTTGATGACTTCATCTATAATGTGCTTTGCGGTGATGTCGGGCAATGCACCTTCTACGCCATAACCTGTTGAGATATTTATTTTTCTGTCTTGAACAGCTATCAATAAAACTACACCATTGTTGTTTTCTTTGCCTCCTATTCCCCACTTGCGGCCAAGCTTAAGCGCATAATCGTTTATGTCATAACCATCCAAACCATTGATTATGACAACTGCAATCTGGGTTGATGTACTGTCATCAAAAGCAACGAGTTTTTTTTCTATCGCATTTGCCTGGTCCGCAGTTAGTGTTTGTGTGTAATCGTTTACCAATCTTGGAGGATTGGGAGCTGCCGGTATATCCTGCGCACGAAGTATTACCGTTGCACCGAACAAACCTATTAACAGAACGAGAAAAAGTTTTTTCATGAAAACAAAGATTTATTTGCCAAACACTATTTCGTCTGACAACTCATTCTGATCGGTTGAACCATCGTAAGGAAACTTTTCAATCAGCACTATCCCAACCTGTTCAATGCATTTCACCATTCCTTCTGTAAGGTTATTTTGCTTAAAGAGCTGAATCATTTCAGCTACCTGTTGTTCCCAGAATGCAGTTCCAACTTTTTCATGAATCCCTACATCTCCCAACAAAGCCACTTCTCTGTCTTTCACAGCAAGGTAAAGCAATACTCCATTACGGTCTTTGGTTTGATGCATTTGAAGCTCACCGAAAACAGCCTGTGCACGCTCTATGGTATTGACGAGCGGATTACGCGACTCCATGAAGACACGAATTTCTCCGCTGGTTTTTTTTTCAAAAGCGCGTATGGATTCAACCACCCGATCATTTTCACCAGAGGTAAGGAATTGTTTTTTCTTGAACCATGAAAGCATTGGAGGATAGTTCCTTTGGATTTACTTAATCTTGATGTCTATAACGGGCGCCTTATCTGTACCGGCATCCGCCTTGTAAAAAGGTTTGTCTCTGAATCCGAAAATTCCTGCCAATATATTTCCCGGAAATCTTCTTACTCTAAGATTATAAGATTCAATGGCAGCATTATAATCCTTTCGGGCCACTTTAATACGATTTTCTGTTCCTTCCACCTGTGCTTGAAAATTGCTAAAAGCAGCTGTTGTTTTTAAATCAGGGTAATTTTCAGCCACAGCCATCAATCTGCTGAAAGATCCTTGTAAACTTGCCTGTGCTTTTTGATAGGCTTCCAATGAGGCAGGATCATTGATGTCCACTTTAATTTGTGTGGCTTTGGATCTTGCTTCCAATACGTCTTTAAGCGTAGATTTTTCAAAATTTGCTGAACTCTCAATTACTTTGATAACACTATTATACAAGTCTGTTCTGCGTTGATAATCTGCTTCAACATCACTCCAAGCTTTATTTAAACCTTGGTCGGCGGTTATTAAGCCGTTGTATCCATTGCATCCCCAAAAGAAAAGAATTACAAAAAGTCCTAAAATGCTGAACAAAACGATTTTACTGGTATTCATGGTGGTTTATTTTAAAAAGTCAAAAATCAAAAGTCAATATTCAAAAGCCTGCCTACCGTTAGGCATGGTTAAAAGTCAAATGCGAAATTAGGTCAAACATGCAAGCTTTGTTTGAAGTTGTTTGTTAAAGTTTAAAACTGAGCGGCAACAGTGCTTCAAACTTTGAACCAAAAACTCGGTAAAACTTAAGTCAAATCAATACCCGGCTTTCCCTCCACCAATATTTTCTATTGGATGCCAAGTAGTCTTCACCTCCTGGAAATCGTTGATGAAATAAGGGGATTGTGTAGAGTCGTTTTCCCATTTCTTATCTGCATAGACAATTACGCGCTTTACATTTAAGGATGCTTTCTCTCTAATTAGCTTTACAGCAGCTGCATCATCACCACAATAACAAGTAGCATTAACATCCATATGATCGGCGAAATACGGCAGCAGTTCTTTACTTTTCCCTGTCAAAATATTGACTACTCCGCCTGGTAAATCAGAAGAATGAAGCACTTCTGCAAAGGTTACTGAGCACAATGGCTTATCCTCTGAAGCTAAAACCACACAGCTATTACCTCCGGCGATGATTGGAGCAATAATGGACACTAAACCAATTAAAGAGCTCTGTTGGGGAGCAATTACAGCAACCACTCCCATTGGCTCCAAAACAGAAAAATTAAAATGAGAAGAGGCAACAGGATTAACGCTACTAAATACTTGCTGGTATTTATCGCACCATCCACTATAATAAATTAATCTGTCTATGGATTGTTCTACTTCAGCAGTTGCAGCTTTTGTCGATGATCCTTGCATTATCAGTTCTTCAACAAACTGAGCCTTTCTACCCTCGAGCATTTCTGCGATTCGGTATAAAATTTGTCCACGATTAAAAGCAGCCCTTCCACTCCATCCGCCAAAAGCTCCTCTTGCAGCCACTACAGCATCCCTGAAATCTTTTCTGGAACTCAGACAAACATTTGCCAGCATGTCTCCCTTAGCGTTAGTTGCTACATAAGTTCTTCCGGATTCCGTGCGGGGAAATTGTCCGTTGATGTAAATCTTGTAGGTTTTAAGTACTTGGAGGCGTGTGTTCATAATATCTATGTTTTAGTAGCTGAGAGGCAGTTAGAGTTTAGGGTTTAGAGTTTGAGGTTTTGAGTTTGGGGTTTAGGGTTTAGAGTTTGGAGTTTAGGGTTTAGAGTTTAGGGTTTAGAGTTTAGGGTTTAGGGTTGTTTTTTTCGATGTCCGTTAATATTTGTTCTTTTTAAATAATTCATCAACCCATAAATCATCGCATTTATTTGAAAAGTCAACGATAACAGTATATCCAATTCGTCTTTACGAATATAA
>CANHMN010000226.1 GCA_947461645.1 Chitinophagaceae bacterium
AAAGAGCTCATTGAAAAAAGCAGGTTCAAAAACATCAAAGAAGCCCTCTACTTATCAATGTTGCAGAAAAGAGAAGAGGCATTGATTGCGAGAGCTTCTGTAAATGTTGTAAACAAAGTGGTTTATCCTCCGCTTAAATCTAATGCAACGATTAAGCCGTCAAAAGCTACGATTTTATTAACGGCAATTTCCATTGGTCTAATTATTCCTATCATCTTTGGTATGATCAAAGAGGTTACCAATAAAAAAGTGGTATCCAAAAAATCCATTCAAAACAACACACAAATTCCGGTGCTTGCCGAGCTGGAGCAGGTTACAGACAGCGACTCTTTCCCATTCGTGATTGGAGGCAACAGCAGGTCAATGTTCGGAGAACAAATCCGTTCGTTGAGAACAAATATCAACTTCTACCTTGATGATCAAAAACCCACCAACTTCATCATTATCACCTCAAGTATGAGTGGGGAGGGAAAATCATTCCTGTCAATGAATCTTGCCAAAAGCTATTCATTGCAAGGGAAAAAAGTTGCCCTATTGGAATTTGACCTTCGCAGACCTAAAATTTCAAAAGTATTGGGGCTTGATGAAAACCCAATTGGGTTATCAAGTTTTCTTATTGGAAAGTCAACTGCCAAAGAAATAATTACACCTTTGGTAAATGACGAAAATGAACATTTCGATCTTTTTCCATCAGGAGCTATACCGCCCAATCCTCAAGAGCTGGTATCTACCAAATACATGGCTCAACTTAAAGAATACCTTGGCAATAATTATGATATCGTAATTGTTGATACACCTCCTTTTGGTATTGTTGCCGATGCTCAGATTATCGGCGAATGGGCAGACCTATCATTAATTGTTACACGATTCAATCAAACAACAGTTGATCAGGTCTATGAAATTGATGAGTGGAATGACAGAGGCGTATTCAAAAGCATGGCGATCATTTTCAATGGAATCAAGAACAGTGGTTACTTCGGCTATAAATACGGCTATTATTATTACAAGCGCAAATACGGATACGGCTATTATTCATCCTATGGATATGGCGGATACGGCGGGAAAAAATCAAAAAAAGTTTATTGATCCGTCACGCTTTTTGCAGCTTACATTAGTTACCATCAATATCCTCAAATGTCAAACCGGGAATTACATGTATTGGTTACGGGCGGTGCGGGTTTTATTGGCAGTCACGTAGTAGAGTACCTGCTCGGTAATAACCATAAAGTAACCGTTGTTGATAATTTCGACCCCTATTATGCAAGAGAAATCAAGGAGAAAAATATTTCTGCCTTTCTTGCTCACCCTAATGTAAAATTCATCGAACTTGACATTTGTGATGAAGTAGCCTTAAACGAAAAACTTACAGACCAATATAACGCAATTATTCACCTAGCTTCCAAAGCAGGGGTTAGACCTTCGATAAACAACCCGGTAGCTTACCAACAAGTAAATGTTTCGGGCACACAGAACCTTCTTGAGTTTGCCAAAAGAAAAGCGATTGTTCAATTTGTTTTCGCGTCGTCAAGCAGTGTTTATGGTATCAATAAAAATGTTCCCTGGAAAGAAAGCGACGGTTTGCTGAATCCTATTAGCCCATATGCTTCTACAAAAATTTCAGGCGAGTTATTAGGACACGTTTACAGTCATTTGTATGGCATTAGGTTTCTCGCCTTGAGGTTTTTTACCGTTTTCGGTCCCAGACAAAGGCCAGATTTGGCTATTCATGCTTTCAGCAAAAAAATGCTGGCCAAACAACCCATTGATTTTTTTGGGGATGGAAACACCAAAAGAGATTATACTTACATTGATGATATAGTGAAAGGAGTTTATGCTGCATTGCATTATGACCAATCAAAGTATGAAATCATTAATCTTGGAAATCATCATACCGTGTCCTTGTCGGAGATGTTAAAAGTAATAGAGGAAGTATTTGATGTCAATGCCATCATTAACCAATTGCCGGAACAGCCGGGGGATGTATCGCTTACTTATGCAGATATCAGCAAAGCACAACAACTGTTGAGTTATAATCCTGAAACACCGTTTAAGACTGGTGTAGAAAAATTTAAGGAATGGTTGACTAAAGGTTGATGTCATTTCTTTTTTGAAAGGAATCTTTTCTATGGCTAAAATCAAAGTGCTTCATATCATAAAATCGCTGGGAAGAGGAGGCGCAGAAATGTTGCTTCAGGAAACCATTAAAGCTCATCGATTGGATGAATTTGAGTTTCATTGCATTTATTTTTTGCCTTGGAAAAACCAAATGGTGGAAGGTATTGAGCTAGCTGGGGGCAAAGTAAACTTGTTTAAGGCTACCAATAATATCTCGTTGTTGTTAAAGGCAAGGCAAATTGCTGCTTATATTGAGACTCATCAAATTGACATCGTTCATTGTCACCTTCCTTGGGCAGGTTTTGTTGGTAGGATTGTATACAAAATGACTGGCAAGCCCGTACTTTACACCGAGCACAACAAGCAGGAAAGATACCATTGGATAACGCGCTTACTCAACAAATTGACCTTCAATTTTCAAACAAAAGCAATTGCGGTTTCTGCAGATGTTTCAGTATCTATTCAAAAAAATATCAGACCGCGCATTCCGGTAGAAGTTATTTTGAATGGTGTAAACACAAATAGTTTTATTAGAAATTCAGAAAGTGGGATAGCGCTAAAAAAGAATTTATTTAAGGATGAAAACATTATTCTCGTAGGGAATATTGCGGTTTTCAGGTTTCAAAAGAGGCTGAAGGAATGGATTACGCTATTCAAATCTGCTCATGAAAAATATCCACAACTTAGGGGTTGTATATTAGGCGATGGAATACTCAAGGAAGAGATTATGCAGCACTTGAAAGAAGAAGGAATGGAAAACTATATTCATTTTCCCGGCCTTCAAACCAATGTATTACCATGGCTTTCTGCTTTCGATATTTTTATGATGACTTCATCCTTTGAAGGACTGCCTATTGCATTGCTCGAGGCGATGAGTATGAAATGTGCCATTGTTTCAACCGATGCAGGAGGTATAAAAGAGGTGATTCGTGATGGAATAGATGGGTTTACCAAACCGGTTAATGAC
>CANHMN010000227.1 GCA_947461645.1 Chitinophagaceae bacterium
GCATTAGGACCACTTATCACAAGAATCCTATTTTCGGCATCAAGCGACAAATCAACCGGTATGGTTTGTTTGTCCGCTTTAATGTTGTAGAGGAAAAGCAAAGGATGTCTTGCTTGTATCAATTTTACAATAGCTTTATCATGAACCATGGGCATAACGGCTTGCATTTCTTGGCCCAATTTGGCTTTGGCCCTTACAAAGTCAAATTCTCCTGCAATATTCAGGTACTGATTAAGCAATGGAGCATAAATAGACAAGTCAGCAGTTAGCTTTCTGAGAATAAGGTAGACTTCTTTCGACTCCTCATTTTCTAATGAAAATATTTCGTTGTTGAGTGCTGTAGTTTCTTCAGGTTCAATGAAACTTGTTCTTCTGCTGTCGCTTTCTGCATGGAGTATTCCCTTAACCATTCTTTTTTGTTCGGCATAAACAGCAAGAACTCTTCTGCCATTCATAAAGCTCTCCTCAATATCCGACAAATACCCAAGCTTGTTCATTTTAGAAACAATACGATCGAAAGCTCTTCTCAATTCATTTCTTTTACGGTACAATTTCATTCGTATGTCGGCTAAAGTTTCGCTGGCATCGTCTTTAACCTGAGCATTTTCATCAAGAATATCATCAATCAATTGCCGTATTGTTTTCTCGTAATAACATTGATCTGTTATGTTCGACAAAGCAGGATATTGCACTCTTCTTTCCGCATCAAACCACCTGAAAATACGCTCTGCATTTTCAACCAATTTTCTGATCAATTGAAATTGCTCACCCGACAAAGCAGCACCCGGAATGGATAAAAGTTTTAATTCTGAGGAAAGAGAAACAGAGAAGTCATTTGGAAAATACAAACCACTGTCCAAAATAATTTTAAATTCATTGGTTTGGCTGATGTCGTTTTGAATAAACTCCTTTTTGGTGTGAATTCTGAGTGATTGAACTTTTTGTTTGGCATACGCAGTTCTGCAAAATTGCAAAAGCAACTCTTTGATTTTGTCAAATTCCAATTGAATCAGAGCCGATTCGGGAAAAAATTTCATTTAAACTGTGTTAATGATAATAATATATATGGCTTTGACATGATTAGACGACATCCATTTTTATTGGTCTTCTATTTTAAGTTCCTTCCATGGCGTAGAACCGTCATTTTCTCTTTTAAATACCAGTCTTTTTGAACTTTGAATAACAATTTCAGCAGTGGTATATACAATGTTGCCATCTGCTAAATGCCCGCCAATTGTTTTGCCTGTACTGTCACTAACGGCAAGGTGCAAATGAGAACCATTTTCAGAAACAGTTCCCGTTAAGCTTACCATTTCAAAATGCCCTGTCTCGGATTTCACATCCGTTTGATTGGCAAACCTCAAAGAATAGCTTGTCAAACTTCCTACACATGTTGCGATCCAGCCTGCTTTAATGTGATTTTCTTCAGCAAAAGCTTGAATGGATTTTTTAAGATCCATACCGGGCTTCAACCTGAAAACAAAATGTTCCGTATCCTTCATTGTATGGGGTTGTTTTGAGATGCAACAGGAAGAAAGCAATAACAGCTGAAACAAAATCAATAATTTTATGTTCAGTATAGACGTACTTTTTTTCAACATATAATAATATTACTTTTTAAAACGAGGCAAATTTATGCAATCAGACAACAAATTAGAAAAAGCAACATTGGGTAATGGCTGCTTTTGGTGCACCGAAGCCATATTTCAACAACTTAAAGGTGTGGCAAGTGTTGTCAGCGGCTATTCTGGTGGACATGATCCCTCTCCCGACTACAAAAAGGTTTGCAGCGGAAGCACCGGACATGCTGAGTGCCTTGAAATCAATTACGATCCAGCAATCATAAGTTTTGCTGAATTGTTGGAGGTATTTTTTAGCACTCATGATCCAACTTCACTCAACAGGCAAGGTGAAGATATTGGAACGCAATACAGAAGCGTAATTTTTCACCACAACACTAATCAATTGGAAACTTCACAAGCCTACATCAAGCAAATAAACGAGTCCGGTAAATTTGCCAAAGCAATTGTAACAACATTAGAACCTTACACCATTTTTTACCCGGCGGAAGATTACCATCAAAATTATTTTCAACAGAACGGGCACAATCCCTATTGCAGGTTGGTTGTGAAGCCCAAAGTAGAGAAGTTTATAAAAAAATACGACGATAAATTAAAATGATAATTTCTGCTAAAAAAAACGACCAAACCCTCTATTTTAAACGATGAATGTGTTAGTTTTGCAACTCAAAAATAATTGCAATTAATTACTGTAACATCAATAAAACTAAAAAAAATGCCTGCTAGGAATTTTATTCTTCTGAAAATGCTATTTACTTCAATAGCATTAACTTTTATCTTAAATTATAGTGCTTTTGCTCAGAACACTTATAATGCAAATTTTGCCAATGTAAGTTTTCTTAATGCAAATAAGGTTCATAAAGTTGGCACGAATGGTTCTTCTGTTGGAAACATAACATTATATACAAATGTTATTACCATCGGTGGGCAACAAATCGATTGTATAGTCAGAACCGTTAGCTTGACAGGAGGTGCTTTTACGCTGCCTAATGGCGCTGCAAATGGCACTATCGCATTTGATTATTCATCTACCAGCGGATCAGGTTTATCCTCTAACCAAGACAGGTTTTTTTCTCCAACATTTGATTTTGGTAATTCCGGGGGCAGTTGCGGCTTTTCATTTCAATTTATTCTAGGAGGTTCTTACAACAACACCACTAACACAGGAACCAACATAAATCTTCAAAATGTATTTTTTAACTGTTATGATATTGATGGGAATGGTGGTAATAATTCCAACCAATATACCGAAATAGGCGATTTTTCTCAGCTTCAAATCCTTACTGGAACAGGAAGCAATGTTAGTTCTATATTTAACTTAAATACCAACAAAACAAAATTCAGATCCAATTCTACTTCCAATACTACAGACATTACTGCTGACGCAAACAGAATAAAAATAACTTTCAATACAATCAGTTACTTGGAAATTTTGGTTGGAGCTGACGGATCAGGTGGTGCATATTA
>CANHMN010000228.1 GCA_947461645.1 Chitinophagaceae bacterium
AAATTACTACTTTCCATCACAGCTCTTGTTTTTACCGTAGCGGTATTTGCACAGAAAAAATCAAACGATGTAGCAAAGTTCACTTCTGAAACTGTTGATTTGGGTAAAATTCTTCAGGATCGTCCTACTACAGCAACATTTGAAGTAACAAACATCGGTAAAGAACCTCTTTTGATAGAGCAAGCTAGTCCTACTTGTGGATGCACGATCAGCGATTATACCAAAGAACCAATCGCTCCGGGACAATCAGGTTACATCAAAGCAACCTACAACGCCAAAAATCTTAACATGTTTGAAAAGCACCTTACAGTTAAGTTTGCAGGTTGTGAAGACATTAAAAGCATTACCATCAAGGGTGAAGTAATTAAAGATGAAGCTGCAGAAGCTGCAAAAGCTGCAAAGCAAGCTGCTGAAGCTTCAAAAGTCGCTGCTGAAAATCCAGAGAAATTAAAGCCTGCTTCTGAAACCATCGAAATGGAAGGCGCCCAAGCAGCTGAGGGAACAGAAAAAAAGGTAATTACAAAAGAAGAATCTAAAGCATCTGCTGCATCTACAAAAACAGCACCAAAAACAGCTGTTAAAACAACTGCTCCTGTTAAAAATGCAGCACCAGCTAAAGCTCCTGCAAAAACTGAAGTTAAAAAAGGAAACTAAACCTTTTTAGTAAAATATTTCCATTTCTACATTAAAAAACCCCTCAATGGGGTTTTTTAATGCCTATGCCTTAATGAACATATTGTTCCCATAATCAACTTTTTGATCAGATGTAACAGAAACCTTCTTTTAGGCTTTATCTTTGCAGCATGTTATCCATCAGTCAACGCGGCATACAAATGCCAGCATCACCAATCAGAAAATTGGTGCCCTTCGCCGAAAAAGCCAAATCAAAAGGCATAAAAGTTTTTCACCTTAACATTGGGCAACCTGATATTGTAACACCGACCTCCTGCTTGGATGCAGTAAGAAACGCAGACTTTACCGTTTTGGAATACAGTCATAGTGCAGGAAATGAAAGCTACCGAAAAAAGCTGGTCAGTTATTACGCCAAAAACAACATCGACATCACCCACAACGACATCATCGTTACTACAGGAGGTAGTGAAGCCATACTTTTCGGATTCATGGCTTGTTTGGATCCTGGTGATGAGGTTATCATTCCTGAACCATTCTATGCCAATTACAACGGCTTTGCTTGTCAGGCTAATGTTAAAGTAGTTCCTATTGGTAGCAAAATAGAATCGGGATTTTCACTACCCCCCATCGAAGATTTTGAAAAAGCCATCACTCCCAAAACAAAAGCCATCGTTGTTTGTAACCCCAACAACCCTACAGGCTATCTCTACAGTGCTGCGGAAATGGAAACCCTCAAAAATATAGTTGTAAAACACCAGCTTTTTCTTTTTGCTGATGAGGCTTACAGAGAGTTTTGTTACCAAGGTGCACACACAAGCGCCATGCACTTGAAAGGTGCTGAACAACATGTGGTATTAATGGATACCATAAGCAAAAGATACAGCGCATGCGGCGGAAGAATTGGTGCTTTTGTAACCAAAAACAATCAAGTACTTGATGCTGCCATGAAATTTGCACAAGCCAGATTAAGTCCTCCATATTATGCACAACTTCTTGGTGAAGCAGCAGTAGATCTTCCTGATAATTACTTTGATACCACTAAAGCAGAGTACCAATTAAGAAGAGATACGCTAGTTAAAAGATTAAACGAAATTGACGGCGTATTTTGTCCTAATCCGGGAGGGGCATTCTATGCAATGGCACGGTTACCCATAGACGATTGCGATCTTTTCTGCCAATGGCTACTTGAATCTTTCAGCTACAACAACGCTACTTTAATGCTTGCTCCTGCAACAGGATTCTATTCCACACCGGGATTAGGGAAAAATGAAGTCAGATTGGCCTATGTACTTAATGTTGACAACATCAACAAAGCAATGGATTGCCTTCAGGAAGCGTTAAAAGTTTACCCGGGTAAAACCAATTAAAAATTATCTGCCTCCGGGCGGACAATTCGCGCGCAAAAACTCGGAGTAGAGTGCAGACAAATGAGATGATGTTCCTTCCCCCTCACTGATGCTATGGGATCTGTTGGGATAAGCCATGAACTGAAATTGCTTGTTGTACTTAACCAACTCATCAACCAAAGCCTCTGCATTACTATAATGTACATTATCATCACCGCTGCCGTGAACAAGCAATAATTTCCCTTTCAAATCTTTTGCATAGTTAATGGCAGATCCTTTTTGATAATCTTCCCTATTTTCCTCTGGAAGTCCCATGTACCTTTCTGTATAAATATTGTCATACGACAACAAATTAGTAACAGGAGCAATGGATATTCCAACTTTAAAAAGTTCAGGAAAACGGAATAAAAGATGCAAAGTGGATGACCCACCTCCACTCCAACCCCACACAGCTACTCTTTCTTTATCTATGTAAGAATAATCAAGTATCTTTTTTACCCCCATCGCCATGTCACGGATATTGATTTGTCCGTTTCTGCGGTAAATAGATTTTCTCCATGCAGCACCCTTCAAGGCAGGAGTTCCCCTGTTGTCTAAAGCAACTTGAATATATCCGTCATCACTCATGTTTCTGTCGTAAAGAAAATTCTCTTGGTTGCCAAACACATCAGCAACTGTTGTGGTTGCAGGCTCACCATAGACATATACTACCAAGGGATATTTTTTAGAAGGATCAAATGATTTAGGGAAATGCATCCAAGCATCAAGCTTCACTCCATCTATTGTTGTGATGGTGAAATAATCTATTTTTTCTGAGTTATAGACTTGTGCCAATTTGGAAATACTCTTTTCAGTACTTAGCGGTTTGCCATCAGGAAGACTTATCCATTCCTGGACATGAGGGGTTTGATAATTGCTGAATACATGTTTGGCCATTTTACAAGTGGGAGAAAAATCAAAGTTGTGTGTCCCCTTTAACCCCTGCATTGCCAATAATTCGGGACCTTCTTCTTTGTTGTTTTTTGCCACCGGATTTATTTGTAC
>CANHMN010000229.1 GCA_947461645.1 Chitinophagaceae bacterium
CATCCTTATTTATAGAAAAATTTGTTTGGGTATAGCGCAAATTTGTTTCAGAAATCAAAACGAAACAAAATGAAAACTTCAGTTCGCAACCTTATCGCAAGTCTTTTCTTAGGAACAGCTCTTTTCAACGCACAAGCTGAAACAATCACAACGGGTTCTATAGTTAATACCACGAATCAAGAAGTTGTTTCTTATACTGTTCACCACATTAGTTGTGCAGGATTGAACGATGGAAGTATCGAAATTGAAGTAGCAAATAACACGATAAATACGTTTACATGGGATAATGGAATTACAACAGAAGATTTAACGAATCTTTCAGCTGGAATCTACCGTGTGAGAATGGAAACAACTGAAGGAGAAACTTTATGGGCTTCTTTTGAAGTTACGGCTCCTGAAGCACTTCAAGCAATGATAACACAAACTAATATTCACTCAACGGTTAATTTAGACGTGTTTGTTCAAGGAGGAACTGCTGATTACACGTATGAATGGTCTAACGGCGAAACAAATGAAGATCTTTTTGGAATCACAACTACAGGAATCTACGATGTAACAATCACAGACGATAATGGATGTCAAACAAATGTTGAAACTTATGTAGCATCAGAAGTAGCAGGAATTGAAGAAGTAGAAAATACTTTCACCCTTTATCCAAACCCGAACAACGGAAATGGAACAATCACATGGAACAATGCAGACGTTACTGAAATCACCGTAATAAACGCAGCCGGACAAATCATTGACAATCAAGAAATCGCAAATCAAACAAGTACAACTTTCAATGGTTTAACACCAGGAATATATGTGGCAAAAGTTCAAACAGCACAAACAACAAACAACATCCAATTCGTAGTTCAATAAACTGCAATCTCAATCAGCTGATTTGATTTAAACAATTCAATTTTTCATGGTAAAAACAAAAGCAGTCTTAATGACTGCTTTTGTTTTTGTATATGTTTGGATTTTAGAGCCCGATTATTTGTTTTAATTCAACTTCGGTAATGTAATTCTTAACTCCTTTATCTGACAAATAGGAACGATTTACGAGCCTGCCATGAATAGCAACCTTTTTACCCTTGTCACCATACTTTTCGATAAATTCAGCCATATTTCCCCATGCAAAAACACGGTGCCATTCAACTTCTTTTTTAAACTTTCCATCGTTTCCTCGGTATAAGTTATTTGTTGCTAAGTTAAAACGAGCGACACTTTTTCCATTCTCAAATTTTGTGATTTGTGCAATTGAACCAATGTTTCCAATTAACGTAATGTGATTTCTAACAGTTGTCATAATTTATAATTTTGTTTGTAATAATGTAAGATCATTTATTTCTATTTCTGAAATTAATTTGGGGATGCCACCAGCTTTGTAAAACCTACTAACTAATTTTCCCTCAACGGCCATATTTGTACCTTTTATTTCTGTTTGCTCGAGTATTTTAACCCATTTACCCCAAGCTGTAAGCGTGTGCCATGTATCTCTGGATTTCATTTTACCATGCTCGTCTAAATAGTTTTCCTTTGTTGAAAGTGAAAATTTTGCCACTTTTTTGCCATTGTCCATGTCTATAAATTGGGCCTCTGAGCGAACCTTTCCAATTAAATTTACGTGATTCATCTTCTATTTTTTAATTGTTGATTTTTCTAGTTTTCTTTCAGCAGAATTTAATAACAAAAACTCCTTTAACTCTACGGTTGTTCCAAATCGCTTTTCACCTGTTTTGGTTTCATAGTTTTGTTGTACCAAGCGCCCTTCCATCATTATTTCTTGGCCCTTATTTAAAATGCGCTGTATGATTTCAGCTGTTTTTCCCCATGCCGTAATGGAATGCCATTGCGTTTGTTCTTGCCATGTTCCATTTACTTTAATAGGCTCATTTGTTGCCAATGTGAAGCGAGCAAGTGTTCTACCCGATTCAAATTTTAATACTTCTGGATTTGCGCCCAGTCTCCCGATCAAACTCACTTTGTTTCTTAGTGCATTCATGTTTGTAATAATTAAGGTTTGAAAAAATTGTGTGTCCTATGATTTGTTTCGTTCAAATCGACAGTGCAAAGTTTCATCAGGGCCAAAATCATTTTCGGTTATTAATCATTTGTTGTCGATTGTTATTCGTTTATAATTGAATTAAAACGGATATAACACTAATAATCAATTATTTAAAATTTTTATTGGGTAGAGAAAAAAATGAAAAAACTTTTAGGGTATCCACGAAATCTTATAAAAAAAGGCCTTTGTAAATCGTGTTGATTTTGTATCTTTACCGCTCCAAAAATTACGAATGGCAAAAGTTAGAAAACAAGAGGCGTTAGATTATCATTCAATGGGTAAACCTGGGAAAATTGAGGTTGTGCCCACCAAGCCATATGCGTCACAACGGGATTTATCCCTAGCTTATTCTCCTGGGGTTGCAGAACCCTGCTTAAAAATTGCTGAGAACAAGGACGATGTATATAAATATACTAGTAAAGCAAATTTAGTTGCAGTTATATCAAACGGAACCGCTGTATTAGGCCTAGGTGATATTGGGCCTGAAGCCTCAAAGCCAGTAATGGAGGGGAAAGGACTTTTATTCAAAATCTTTGCAGATATTGATGTTTTCGATATTGAAATTGACGCCAGTGACCCAGAGCTGTTTATTCAAACGGTAAAAGCAATTGCTCCTACTTTTGGCGGAATAAACCTAGAAGATATTAAAGCTCCCGAAGCATTTGAAATTGAGAGAAGACTGAAGGATGAATTGGATATTCCAATTATGCACGACGATCAACATGGAACTGCTATAATTTCTTCTGCAGCATTAATTAATGCGTTAGAATTGGCAGGGAAAAAAATCGACAAGGTGAAAATTGTTGTTTCAGGCGCTGGTGCGTCAGCCATGTCTTGCGCTAAACTTTATCATTCATTAGGTGCGAAGCTTGAAAATATTTTCATGTTTGATTCTAAAGGATTGCTTTCTGCCGCTAGAAAAGATCTGGATACGTATAAAGACTTTTTTGCCGTGCAC